>JAJRTB010000089.1 GCA_024278495.1 Deltaproteobacteria bacterium | reverse complement strand
TGTGGACAACGACACCACCCTTGAACTGCTGGCCAGAACCGCCCTGTCCCACGCCAAAGCGGGCGCCGATATCGTTGCCCCGTCCGACATGATGGATGGCCGGGTGGCCGAGATCCGCAGCGTCCTTGATGAAAACGATTTCCATATGATCCCGATCATGTCCTACGCGGTCAAGTATGCCTCGGCCTTTTACGGACCGTTCCGGGACGCTGCCGACTGCGCGCCCCGGTTCGGGGACCGGCGCAGCTACCAGATGGATACCGCCAACAGTCGCGAGGCCCTGCGCGAGGCGAGCCTGGATGTCGAGGAAGGGGCGGATATCCTGATGGTCAAGCCGGCCGTCGCCTACCTGGATATTATTGCCAGGCTCCATGACGAGTTTGACCTGCCGGTCGCGGCCTACCATGTGAGCGGCGAATACGCCATGATCAAGGCGGCCGGGGCCAGGGGATGGATTGACGGAGAACGGGTCATGGCCGAGACCCTGCTCTCCATCAGGCGGGCCGGGGCAGACATCATCCTCACCTACTTTGCCAAGGACATGGGCAGGCTGCTGCTCAACAGGTGATTCCCGGAAGACCGGGTGGGTCAGGAAACCGTCTGGCCCGGCCGACCCGGCCACAGCCTGAGCCAGGCGAGCACCAGAAGCGCCGCGCCTGTTCCGTCCGCCACCAGGTCGGCGAGACTGGGAACCCGGCCGGGAATAAACGACTGATGCAGCTCATCGGTCATCCCGTAGGCAAGGCAGAGCACCACCACGACCAGACCGGTCACCCGGGGTTTATGGCGGTGCCGCATAACCGGTTCAAGACCGTACAACAGTGAGGCGGCCAGTACCGCATAGGCCACCGCGTGCGCAAGTTTGTCAACGCCCGTGATCGGCGGCAGCGCGAGTTCGGTCGCGGGCTGGTGGGAGAGAAAAAAAATTATCCCCATAACCAGGGTTACGGGGATCAAACGAAGAGCATTGCCCAGAGTCAGCATATCCGATACTGGTCATTTCCCGACCGGATCTCCTTCCGAGTCCGTCAGGTGCACCTGGCGCAGCTGTTCCTCTGAAAACTTCCGCCGGATCTTTTTCAGTGACGCCCGGATACGCCTGGTCGGCGCGTCCTCCAGGCAGGTCTCCCGCCTGTCCTCGTACGAACACAGGTAAAATCGTCCGTCCCGGATAGAGAAGGTATGGCTCCAGTTTATGGAAATCGTTTCCGGGTTCTCGTCAATGGGCACCTCCAGCTCCCTGCCCGCTTCGGCGACCTGGACAGCGTCACCGTCACTGATCTCAAGCAGCCAGGCCGCCCCTCCGGTATTTGACCAGAGAATGAAGACGCCGAGTTCCCGGACCGTCTCAACCCTGTCGGCGGCCGCCTGCCTGATCCGTTCTATCTCCGCGACCAGGGAAAGCTTGAGCCGCCCCATGGGAGAGACCGGGGAAGCAGCCTTCTTCGTGCGCAGGCAGCACCGCTTGTATTTCAAACCGCTGCCGCAGGGGCAGAGGTCATTTCGTCCGATTTTTGCCATTTTTTTCATCCATATCTGCAGGTAGCCAGTGTCAACGCTGAGGTATCAACCCCGTGATGAGTTACAAAACACCTCATCAGCCTGAGTCCTGTTCAGCGGGCAGCATACTGAAATTTTATGAGCACTTGCTGTAGCCGCACTCGTGACAGATTTCACACCCCTCTTCAAAAATCAGCCGGCCGGAACACTCCGGGCAGGTGGAGGAAAACCCTTTCCGGGTACCTGCCATGAACGACTTGAGCAGTTTACCAAGCTGGGCCGGCAGGTCAAGCATATGACCGCTTGAGCGCTCAAGCTGCTTGATAATCTCATCCATGGGGATCTGATAGCGCAGGGCCAGGGAGACCAGGCGGCAGGTGGTGGTCCACATGGTTGACTTGTCCTTTAAGTCGACCCGGTTGTCAAAGGGGAACTTGGCAAAGACCTCCATGGGGCTCTCATCGTCGCCAAAGCAGACAATAAGATAGATGGTATTCTGGTTGGCGTCTTTGAGACGATACCGCTTGGCCCCGAGTACGTCAGGCAGTTTCTTCTTGCGCACGATCCCCTGGCTCCCGACCAGGGCTGTTTTTTTCTCATCCTCTGCCGGGCCCGCGGTCGTGTTCAGTACCTGGGAATCCCTGGAGCCGTCGCGGTACACGGTCAACCCCTTGCACCCCAGCTCAAACCCCAGTTCGTAGCTGAACCGGACATCGTCCCTGGTGGCCGTGGACGGCAGGTTGATGGTCTTGCTGATGGAGCTGTCAACACCGCTGCGCTGCAGGGCGCCCTGCATTCTGATATGATTCTCAGGAGATATATCCTGGGCGGTCCGGAAGATCTCCTGCCAGTGGACCGGTATCTCCGCGTGCCCCACGACAGTGCCGGTTTCTGCGACCTTGTCCATCAGCTCCTCCGAATAAAACCCCTCGCGCCGGGCCACCTCTTCGAAATGTTTGTTGACCATCAGCAGGCGGTCGCCGTCCATGACATTTTTGACCATGACAATGGAATAGTAAGGTTCGCATCCGGAGGCACAGTCCGCAATCATGGAAACAGTACCGGTGGGCTGGATGGATGTCAGCGCGGCGTTGCGACGGGGTGGATAGGTATTGATTTCCGGATCATAGGCCGGAAACGGTCCCTTGATCCCGGCCAGGTCACAGGATGCCTTTTCCGCCTCGTCCCGGATATACCGCATGACCCCGGCGCAGCATTCCCGCCCCTCCTCGGTCCCGTAGGGCAACCGGAGCTGAATGAGCATATCGTGCATGCCCATGATCCCCAGCCCGACCTTACGGGTCTTCTGGGTCATCTCGGCTATCTCAGGAATCGGAAACCGGTTGCAGTCAATAACATTGTCAAGAAAACGGACGGCAAGATGCACGGTCTTTGCCAGACGGGACCAGTCGACACCACCGGCGCCCACGTAATGCCCCAGGTTGATGGAGCCGAGATTGCAGCTCTCATAGGGCAGCAGCCACTGCTCACCGCAGGGATTGGTGGCTTCAAACTCACCAAGCTGCGGGGTGGCGTTATCCCGGTTGGCCGCGTCTATAAAGAGGACCCCGGGTTCACCGTTATGCCAGGCAAGATCGATTATCTTGTCAAAAACCTGCCGGGCGTCAAGGGTCTGGACCACCTCCCGGTTGGAGGGATCGATCAGGTCATACTCCCGGCCGGCCCTGACCGCTTCCATAAAACGGTCAGTGATGGCCACACTGAAATTGAAGTTGGTGAAGCGGGTCTGGTCCTCCTTGGCGGAGATAAAATCCAGGATATCCGGGTGGTCTATGCGCAATACGCCCATGTTGGCGCCGCGGCGCTTCCCACCCTGCTTGATGGTCTCGGTGGCCGCGTCAAAGACAGCGGCAAAACTCAAGGGGCCGGAGGCAACTCCCTGAGTCGACTGGACAGCGGAATTCCTGGGACGCAGCCGGGAAAAAGAATAACCGGTACCACCGCCTGTCTTGTGGACCAGGGCGCCGTTGCGAATGGAGGTGAAGATACCGTCCATGGAGTCCTCGATGGGGAGAACAAAACAGGCGGAAAGCTGTCCCAGGTCGGTACCGGCGTTCATCAGACAGGGCGAGTTGGGCAGAAAATCGAGGTGGTAGATCATGTTAAAAAAACTGTCCCGCAGGAGCTCGTAGTCATCGCTCTCGCGATCAACATCGGCGACCGCGTCCGCCACCCGGCGGCACAGCGTCTCCCAGTTTTCCAGAGGACGACCGTCCGCGTCCTTGAGGTAGTAACGGCGCTCCAGAACCGTTTCAGCGGCCCTGGTCAATTTCTGCCTGGTCATCTCTTTTGTCATCTCTTCCCCCTCTGCACAGAATTTTTTCAACTCCCCCGTCCCACACCCGGTCACGGCCGACGCTGACACGAGCGGACGCCGGCCCGCTTTCAACCGGACAGATATGCATTTATATCACAACATATGGTACAGCGGCAAGGACAAAATCAATATGTTGTGCACCGGAAGCTGCTCTGCTAAGCACATAATTACGGGCAGATCAACCAAAAAAATATGATTCAGCCCCTGAAAAAAGAATGCGCCCGGCGTTTTCATGATTACATTGGAAGGGAATGTTGATTTTCACACGGAAACAATCCTGGACAGAAACAGGCAGGCCAATGAAAACAAACTGTATGAGCTGTAGGTATTATAGAATCGAGGACGAACAGCAGGGTCGCTGCAGGGTGGAAGCAAAGCGGACCGACGGCGACAGCCCGGAAAAGGCCGTGGTGCGTCACGATCATTCCTGCGGGGAATGGGTCGACTGCGGCCAGCAGTATTTTATACGGATAGGCTGGTTAAAGGCGCGGAAAACAACGCAAGCATACCAGAAGACCTGAGCTTTTTCAGCCCGCGGGACGAAAAAGCGAAGCCATCAGTACCGGGGAGTCACCCGAGTCTGAGCGCCTCTATGTGGTTGGTACTGACCCCGATAAAACGGTGGGGCAGGACGATCTCCTTCTGAAACCACTTTCCCCCCTTGTTATAAATCTCCGTCAGTTTGACATCAGTGAGGGGAATAAACTTATCATTTGCTTTTTTCTTGAACAGGCCGTAGAAGGTACCGGTCAGGTTAAAAAAGGAACTTGCCACCTCCGTGGTGATGATATTGACCACCTGGGCCTGTTCCCGGGTCTTCTGGATCATGGTCGCGGCCCGCATCTTCTCCTTGTCGTCGGTCATCGATTCCAGGTCATCGTAGAACAGAATGACCTCGGAGAGCCTCACCTGGAGCTTGTCAAACCTGACCCGGACAGGAGAGTCATCAATCTGCAGCACAACGTTATGCATGAGGATGGCGTTGTCAAAACACTTCTCGCCGGGGTCCTTCCAGAAGATTGAGCCGCTGTTGAGGAGATCCGTGGTCCGTAAAGTCCCGTTGGGAACATCAACGTTGCCGATAAACTTCTTCCCCAGTGAACTGACCAGAACTATCCTTCTCGTCTCTGCCACCTGTTTCCCCTCTGTATCCATGGTACTGTACACTGGTTCCGCTCTGACCAATATACGAGCCAGACCACTTACTTCTTCATACCTTGTCGGCCAACAGGAATTCAAGCAAAATCGAACGGATGGGCAAGGGACAGGTCTGATTCGCCAAAAAAAAGGGACTTAGCTGAAAAACAGCTTAGTCCCTGATTTCTCTGGCGGGGCCGACGAGACTCGAACTCGCGACCTCCGGCGTGACAGGCCGGCGCTCTAACCAAACTGAGCTACGACCCCAGAGTATGTGGTGGGCGGAACAGGGCTCGAACCTGTGACCCTCGGCTTGTAAGGCCGATGCTCTCCCAGCTGAGCTACCCGCCCCACACAGAATGAGGTATTTATCAGGATAACTGCTTGCCGTCAAGGAAAAAAGGCTGAGATCTCCAGGCCTGCAACGCTTTTTCACTCCGACCCGCAGCCTGTCACACCGCTTGGCCGGGCGGACGCTGATCAATGGGCCGGGGTATTGTGAGAGGAGACTGTAATATCGTTATAAATCGACTCCATTGAGACGTCTCTGAACAGTTCCTCACCGTCTCTGATCAGCAGGGCCTTTTCCAGCACTTCATCCACATGGTTGACCAGATCTATACTCAGGCTGTTGCGAATCCTCCTGGGCACCTCCTGTAAATCACGTTCATTCTCGAGAGGAATGAGCACGCGGGTGATGTTTCCGCGCCGGGCGGCAAGCAGTTTTTCGGTCAGGCCGCCAACGGGCAGGACACGGCCCCGCAGGGTAATTTCGCCGGTCATGGCAAGGCTTCTGTTCACCGGCACCTTGAGCAGGGCCGAAACAATGGAGGTGACGATGGTTATACCGGCGGATGGTCCGTCCTTGGGAATGGCGCCCTCGGGCACATGGATATGGATATCAAGTTTCTGGTAGAAGTCAGGATCCAGCCCCAGCCGCATGGCCCGGGACCGCACATAGGACATGGCGGCATGAGCTGATTCCTGCATAACGTCGCCGAGCTTGCCGGTGACGGTCAGCTTGCCCGAGCCGGGCATCAGGGTGGATTCGACCTGCAGGAGCTCGCCCCCCACCTCGGTCCAGGCCATGCCGGTGGAAAGGCCAATGGCATCCTGTTCCTCGGCCAGGCCGTAGCGAAATCTGGCCACGCCGAGATAGCGGCCGATCGACTGGCGGGACACCCTGTACTTTCGGTTTCGTTCCTTTTTTTTCAGACGATCCCGGGCCACCTTCCGGCAGATGGAGGCAACGGTCCGCTCAAGGTTCCGCACTCCTGCCTCACGGGTATAGCGGCGCACGATCTCAAGAAGAGCCTGTTCACTGAACTGAATATCATCCGGTTCAAAGCCGTTGGCCTCAAGCTGTTTCGGGATTAAAAATCCTTCGGCGATCTTGACCTTTTCTTCCTCGGTATAGCCGCTCAACCTGATGATCTCCATCCGATCCTGCAGGGGCGGCGGGATGGAGTGGAGATTATTGGCCGTGGTTATAAAAAACACCTCGGACAGGTCATAGTCCAGATCCAGGTAATGGTCGTTAAAGGCAAAGTTCTGTTCCGGGTCCAGCACCTCGAGCAGGGCGGCGGAGGGATCGCCCCGGAAATCCATGCTCATCTTGTCCACCTCGTCCAGGCAGAACACCGGGTTAACCACCCCGGCCCGCTGCATGGAGTGGATAATCTTGCCGGGCATGGCCCCGATATAGGTCCGCCGATGGCCCCGTATTTCGGCCTCGTCCCGGACGCCGCCCAGTGACAGCCTGATAAACTTGCGGCCCATGGCCCGGGCGATTGACTTGCAGACAGAGGTCTTGCCGACCCCGGGAGGACCGACCAGACAGAGAACCGGCCCCTTGATCTTCTCGACCTGGACCTGGACGGCCAGGTACTCAAGGATCCGTTCCTTGGTCTTTTTCAGGCCGTAATGGTCTTCGTCCAGGACCTGTTCGGCCAGCTCGATATCAATCCGCGATTCACTCTTTTTGGACCAGGGGAGCGAGATGATCGCATCAATGTAGTTGCGGACCACCGTGGTCTCGGCCGACATGGGCGGCATCTGCTTGAGCTTTTTCAGTTCCTTGGTCGCCTTTTCCCGCACAACCCCGGGCAGATTCTTTTTGGCCAGGGCCTCTTCCAGCTCGGCGATATCGTCACCGCCCTCGCCCTGGCCCATCTCCTCCTGAATGGCCTTTATCTTTTCACTCAGGTAATAGTTGCGCTGGGTCTCGGCCATTTTTTTCTTGACCTTGGCCTGGATAGTCTTTTCAAACTCCGAAAGTTCCAGCTCCCGGTAGATGGCTTCCAGCAATAGCGCGATCCGGTCGGGCAGGGAAACCGTTTCCAGGATTTCCTGCTTCAGATCCGTCTTGAGGACCAGGTGCGAGGCAACGGTGTCAGCCAGGCGCGACACGTCCTCTATACCGGCAACCGCCGCCAGGACCTCTTTGGGGATTTTTTTATTCGCCTGGGCAAACTCTTCAAAGAGCCGGTGCAGTTCCCGTCCATAGGCTTCAATCTCCGGCCCGTCCGTCCCGGTGTCGGGCAGCTCCTCAACCACGGCGGAAAAGAAATCGTCGCCATCCCGAAGCTGTGTAATCCTTGCCCGCCTCTTCCCCTCGACCAGGGCCTTGATAGTGCCGTCGGGAAGACGCAGAAGCTGCATGACCGTGGCCAGGGTGCCAACCGTATAGAGGTGTTCCCGGCCCGGATCGGTGATGGTATCATCTTTCTGGCTGACCAGGAAGATGAGCGAGCGTTTCTCCATCGCGTCCTCAAGGGCGCCGATGGATTTTTTTCTCCCCACCACCAGAGGCGCTACCATGCCGGGGAAGACAACAATGTCCCGCAGGGGCATCAGGGGGTATTTTGTCTGAATGGTTTCAGTCATTTCCCGCCTCAGGCACTCTTCTTTTTCGCTGTGCTCTCATAGAGGACAACCGGATATTCATCATCTTGTATGACCTGCTCGTTGATCACGCATTCGGTCACGTTGTCCTGGGAAGGCAGCTCAAACATCACATCGAGCATGGCCTCTTCCAGAACCGAGCGCAGGCCTCGGGCGCCGGACTTTCTTTTCAGGGCCCTGGCCGCGATAGCCCGCAGGGCGTCGGTGGTAAACCGGAGCGTAACGCCCTCAAGCTGAAACAGCTTCTGGTACTGCCTGGTCAGAGCGTTTTTCGGCTCCTGGAGGATGCGGACAAGGTCATCCTCGGTCAACTCCCGCATGGTGGCGATAACCGGGAGCCGGCCGACCAGTTCCGGAATGAGACCGAACTTGAGCAGATCCTCGGGCTGCGCGTCAGTGATGACCTCGCCGAAATCCCTGCCCGACTCGGCAGCCACCCTGGCGCCGAAACCGATGGACCTGGTGCCGCCCCGCTGCCTGATAACCGTGTCCAGGCCGACAAAGGCACCGCCGCAGATAAAGAGGATGTTGGAAGTGTCTATCCTCACCAGTTCCTGCTGGGGATGTTTCCGCCCGCCCTTGGGGGGGACCGAGGCAATGGTCCCCTCAATGATCTTGAGCAGGGCCTGCTGGACGCCTTCGCCGGACACGTCCCGGGTCAGGGAGGGGCTGTCCGACTTGCGGGAAATTTTATCTATCTCGTCAATATAGATAATCCCCTTCTCGGCCATCTCGATATCATAATCAGCAGCCTGCAGCAGGCTGACCAGGATATTCTCCACGTCCTCGCCCACGTATCCCGCCTCGGTCAAGGTGGTGGCGTCGGCAATGGTAAAGGGCACATTGAGGATCCGGGCCAGGGTCTGCGCCATCAGGGTCTTGCCGCTGCCTGTCGGACCGATCAGGATGATGTTGCTCTTTTGCAGCTCCACATCGTCCGGGTAGCCGCTCTTGCCGGACTCGATCCGTTTATAATGGTTATGCACGGCCACGGACAGGACCTTTTTGGCATAATCCTGACCAATCACATACTCCTGGAGGTACTCAAAAATCTCCTTGGGCTTGAGCACGTTCAGGCGGATCTTGCCGTTTTTGCCGTCCTCAACCGAATCGTGAACGATCTCGGTGCAGAGATCAATGCACTCGTCACAGATGTACACATTCGGGCCCGCGACCAGCTTGCTGACCTCTTCCTGGTTTTTGCCGCAAAAGGAGCAGGAACAGGAGGGCATGTTTTCCGTATGAAAGTCGTCCTTCATTATTTCTTTCCCTTCTCAGTTGTATCGCGTGATGCCAAGACCTTATCGATGATGCCGTACTTGCGGGCCTCTTCCGCGGTCATGAAAAAGTCGCGCTCGGTGTCGGCCTGGACCTTTTTGATTGTTCGGCCGGTATGACGGGAGAGGATCTTGTTGAGATCGGCACGCATCCGCAGAATTTCCCGGGCGTGAATATCAATGTCCGTGGCCTGCCCCTGGAACCCCCCCATGGGCTGATGGATCATGATGCGGGCATTGGGCAGGGAAAACCTTTTCCCCCTGGCGCCGGCGGCCAGCAGCAGCGCCCCCATGGATGCGGCCTGGCCCATGCACAGGGTCGCCACATCGCAACGGATATACTGCATGGTATCGTAGATCGCCATGCCGGCCGTTACTGATCCGCCCGGCGAGTTGATATAAAAGGTAATATCCTTTTCCGGGTCATCCGCCTCCAGGAAAAGAAGCTGGGCGATAACCAGGCTGGAAATCTCATCGGACACCGGCGTACCGAGGAAGATAATGCGCTCCTTGAGAAGACGTGAGTATATATCAAAGGCCCGTTCTCCCCGCGGACTCTGCTCGACTACCATGGGCACCAGATTCATTGCAATAACTCCCTTACACCGCTGTTGTTACGACGCCCGGGCCCGCTTATACGGGACCGGATGTCTATAGAATATCAGATTACGGACCGGAAAAACAAGGTAACTCGTCACAGGCATCGCATCTTCGCGCAACCGCTCTTACCCGCATAGTCGGCTATAGCAGCCAAGAACGATTGCACGAATCTGCGGCACCTGTGTCAAGTTACAATTCCGAGGTAATGAAAACGCAGGATTATTACCTCCGCGTTCAGTTACAAAACAAGTCAATAGCTCTCAGGGCCGGCGCGGAAGGCCCCATGAACTGATCACCGGCACAACGTTGCACCACAGGTGAACACGCACGGACTCAGACTACTCTTTTTCCGCATCTTCCCCAGACTCCGGCTCCGTGTTGCCGGATTCGGCCGAAACTTCGGTGAAATTGGCCGCCTCGCGCAAGAACCGCAGGACCTTCTCGTTCAACAGTTCATTGATAAAGGGCAGGACCTCTTCCCGACGCTGGAAGAACTGCTTCACCTCGGCCACTGTCATGTTGTACTGGTCGGCAATACGCTGGTAGCCGCGCTCGAGATCCTCATCCTCCACCTTGATGCCTTCAAGCTCGGAAATCTTTTTCAGGATAAAGTCACCGCGGACCCGCTTTTCTGCGACTTCCCGGTTTCGTTCAGCCAACTCGTCGCGATTCAGACCCGCCGACTCAAGGGTCAGGCCACTGCGTTCCAGGTTCGCCTCGGTCTGCTTGATCATCTCCTCCACCTCATAGGCGATCAGCCGGGCCGGAACGCTGAACTCATGCAACTCCAGAAGCCGGTTCATGATCCTGTCGTCCAGATCCCCCTCCAGGGTCCTCTCCTTCTCGGCCCGCAGCTCCCGGGCAATGCCTTTTTTCAGATCATCAACAGAAGCGTACTCCCCGTCGACATCCTTGGCAAACTCATCATCAACCTCGGGTTTGATGCGCTGTTTCACGTCCCTGACATCAACCTTGAACTCAACCTTTTTGCCGGCCAGAACCGGATTGGGGTACTCGGGCGGGAACTCCACCTCGTACAGGGTCTTATCCCCCTTTTTCAGTCCTATGAGCTTCTCTTCAAACTCGGCGCCCAGGCTGCCGGAGCCCACGTCGACAGAATAGTTTTCATTATGCACCTCGGGCATGGCCTTCCCGTTATGAAAGCCCTGGAAGTCAACTATGGCGACGTCGTCCCTGGCAATACCATAATCGTCGTCCGCGCTTCTGAGCACGCTGTGGGTCCGCCGCAAACTTTCAATACGTTCCCCGATTTCGGCGTCGGACACTGTGGTCGCCGGCTTGTCAATGGCCAGCCCCTTGTATTCCCTGAGTTCAAACTCCGGTTTGACATCAACTTCCGCCACATAGGTAAAGGTGCCGTCATCCCTGAAAACACGCTCTCTGATCTCGGGATGGACAACCGGTTCAATTTTTTCATGTTCAATGGCGTCAAAGTAGGTTGCCTGAACCAGCAGTTCAGCAACCTCGGCCTCGACCCGCTCACGGAAATTTTTCCTGAGAACGGAAAGCGGCACCTTGCCGCGACGGAACCCCTTCAGGCTGACCTCGCGATTAAGCTTTTTATACGCCTTGTCCAGTTCCCTGCCGACTTCGTCGTCTGGCAGGGTGATGGTGAGTTTCCGGGTCAGGTCATTTACATTTTCTACGACAACATCCATGAATATTTTCCTTATCTACCGTTATGCCCTTTGGGCGCAAATTTGCCGGTTCCGCCAGGGAGCGGGAACCGGCAGTGTCATCTTCCTGTCTGCCGCCTGACGGACATCAGAGCTGCCGGACGGCACGTATAATCTTGTCGTTCATGAAAAGATCCGCGACACATCTCCTCACGACGTGTCTGGTGCGAGAGGGGGGAGTTGAACCCCCACACACATAGTGCGCTAGATCCTAAGTCTAGTGCGTCTACCAGTTCCGCCACTCTCGCGTTAAGCAAAAAAAAGTAACAACTGTTCTGCGGTCCGTCAAGCAGACCAGCGACCTACTCCCGGTGCATCCGGGAAATATCCCCCACCTGCAGGATCAACTCGCCCAGGGAGGTCAGAAGGTTGAGACGGTTTGCCCTGAGCGCTGCGTCATCGGTCATAACCATGACATCATCAAAAAAACGGTCCAGGGGCTCCTTGACCTGCAGCATGGCAACCAGAGCCTTTTCATACTCCTGCCGGCGCAGAAGCGGTTCAACTTCATCACGGGCCGAAAGCAGGACGGCAAAAAGCTTCTT
>JAJRTB010000088.1 GCA_024278495.1 Deltaproteobacteria bacterium | reverse complement strand
GCCATGACCATGGCGGCCAACGGCCGGAGCCATATTGTTATCCGGGGCGCCCTGCAGGCCGCGCAGAAGGCAAACGCCGCGATCATAATTGAAATTGCCCGTTCAGAGGGAGGCGCCTCGGCCTACTGCGCCGTGAACTTCTGGAACCTGGCCAGGCAGGTGGATGCCGTCTGTAACGAGCTGGAGATAACCGTGCCCGTGGCCATCCATGCCGACCATTACGGGATCAAGAGCCAGGCAGACCTGCCCATGGCCCATGTTGAGATTCCCTCGCTGTTTGATGCCGGAGTAACCTCCATTGCCATAGATGCCTCCCACCTGCCGGATGATGAAAACCTGCTGGCCAGTATTGATCTGGCATCGTATATCCCGACCTGGGCCGGTTATGAAACCGAGGTCGGCGAGATAAAGGGGAAGTTCGGCCTTTCATCCGTGGAAGAGGCCCTCTTCCTGGCCAGGGGATTGAACGCCCACGGCATCTTCCCGGACTGGATTGCCTTAAACAATGGAACCACCCACGGAATCGAGGCCAGTGACCAGGGAATCCAGGTGGAGCTGACCGCCGGAATCCATCAGGCGCTTGCTCCCTATCACCTTTCCGGAGCCCAGCACGGCACTTCCGGCAATAGCTCTGAGCGGCTGCGTTCCATCGCCGCCCGGACCAGGACCACCAAGGCAAACGTCGCGACCGCCCTGCAGATGATATCCTGGGGTCTTGAGGTCAATGACTACGGAAATGCCATCCTGGATGATTCCGGTGAATTCATCAAGGTCAAGGGAGAGGGCGTCACCGGGGAACTCTGGGAGGAGATGCGCGCTTATGCCCGCAACCAGGGCTGGACCGGCGGCAACTATAAAAAACTCAACCTTGTTTTTGAAAACAGGATCATGGGCCAGGACCGGAAAA
Source organism: Deltaproteobacteria bacterium (assembly GCA_024278495.1). Taxonomy (GTDB): domain Bacteria; phylum Desulfobacterota; class Desulfobulbia; order Desulfobulbales; family Desulfobulbaceae; genus UBA10518. The sequence goes on along the minus strand of JAJRTB010000088.1, from coordinate 9,855 downwards.
TCAGGGACCGGATGGCTGCCCGGGTCGAGGCGTTTGTCTATACCATGCTGACCGATGTCTTCAACGCGGCCGATACCGCGGACTATGCTCTTGCCGCGATAGCCGAGGCCGGCTCTTATGATCTGGGCGCCAAGGTCGGGCGAATCGATGATCCTGGTGAGTGGACGGTTGAGAAAATCAGGCAACGGGCCGCGGCTATGGATACCGACAAGGGGCCGGAGGGGGATTTTGACGACTGATGCTGGAGCGGATGAACAAAATTCTCATCACCGGCGCGGCCGGATTTATCGGTTTTCATCTGGCCCGCCGCCTCCTTGAGGACGACCGCATGGTCGTGGGACTTGATAATCTCAATGACTACTATGACCCCAATCTGAAGCGGGACCGGCTGAAACTGCTCCAGGAATATTCCTGTTTTGAGCACGTTGAGCTTGATCTTGCGGATCGGGCCGGCATGGCCGCGCTGTTTGAAAACCACGGCTTTGACGCGGTGGTCAACCTGGCGGCCCAGGCCGGTGTGCGTTATTCACTGGTCAATCCCCACTCCTACGTGGACACCAACCTTGTCGGTTTTGTCAATGTCCTGGAAGGGTGCCGCCATGCCAGGGTGCGCCACCTTGTTTTTGCCTCGTCAAGCTCGGTGTACGGGGCAAATACAAAAATGCCGTTTTCCGTTCACCATAACGTGGATCATCCGGTTTCGCTGTACGCCGCCTCCAAGAAGGCCAACGAACTGATGGCCCATACCTACAGCCACCTGTATGGGCTGCGGGCAACGGGCCTGCGTTTTTTTACGGTGTACGGACCCTGGGGGCGGCCCGACATGGCCCTGTTTCTCTTTACCCGGGCGATTCTGGAAGGCCGTTCCATCGATGTCTTCAATAACGGCGACATGGAGCGTGATTTCACCTATATCGATGATATTGTCGAGGGGGTTTTCAGGGTGCTGGACCGGTTGCCCGAAGCCGACCCCGGCTGGTCCGGCGACGCGCCGGATCCCGCCACAAGTTACTGTCCGTGGCGGATCTATAACATCGGCAACAACAGCAAGGAAAAGCTCCTGCGCTATATCGAGGTGCTGGAAGAATGTCTGGGCATGAAGGCGCGAAAGAATTTCCTGCCCATGCAGGCAGGCGACGTCCCGGCAACCTGTGCCGATGTGACGGACCTGACGCGGGATATGGATTTCAGGCCGGAGACAACCATTGAAGAGGGCGTCGGCAGGTTTGTCGACTGGTACCGGGAATACTACAAGGTATAAACCTGTCCGGGAACGTGCCTGACCACTTACAAAGTATGGGTAGGTACAATCGCAGAGTTACAAACCCTGTGACGAGTTACGGCAACCCTGCCAGCGTATCTTTCCCTGATCCCTGATTTACTGGTTCATCACCTCGAGTGTTCCCTTGATGATTCCGGAAACGTCAATGCCGCTGTTTTTCCAGAGGGTTTCCTGGGGGCCGTGCTCCAGAAAGGTGTTTCCGTAGCCCAGCAGCCGGACCGGGATTCGCAGGTGAACTTCACAGAGCAGCTGCAGGACGGCGCTGCCGAACCCGCCCTTCTTGACATTGTCTTCAATTGTCACGAGCCTGCCGGTCTTTTTTGCCCACGCGCAGATAAGGTCCTTGTCAAGGGGCTTGATAAACCTGGGATTGATGACAGCCGCGTTAATGCCGAGTTTCATTAACCCCTCGGCAGCTTCCAGGGCCGGATAGACCCTGTTGCCCACCGGCAGCAGCAGCACGTCGTCACCCTCGCGCAGCAGTTCGCCCCTGCCGATGTCAAGCGTCTTCAGGTCACGGTCCACTGTGACACCTCTGCCCGGGCCCCTGGGATACCTGATAACAACCGGCCCATAATGGTGTACGGCCGTGTTGAGCATATGCTGCAGCTCGTTTTCGTCCTTGGGCGCCATGACCGCCAGGTTCGGAATAAAGCGCATGAAGGAGAGGTCAAAGACCCCGTGGTGGGTTGGGCCGTCATCACCGACGACCCCGGATCGGTCAAGCATGAATGTGACAGGCAGGTCAGGCAGGCAGACATCGTGGATCACCTGGTCCAGGGCCCGCTGCATAAAGGAGGAGTATACCGCCACCACCGGCCGCATGCCCTCCATGGCCTGGCCCGCGGCAAAGGTCACGGCGTGCTGCTCGGCAATGCCCACGTCAAAGAATCGGTCCGGGAACTCCCGGCAGAATGACACCAGCCCCGTGCCGGCAGGCATGGCCGCGGTAATGGCGGTGACCTTGTTGTTGAGCCGTCCCAGCTTGCACATGGTGCGTCCAAAGACTTCTGTGTAGGAAGTGTTCCCGGACGAGGGCAGGGGGGCGCCGTCTTCAATGTTGAACGGGCCGACTCCGTGATAATCACCGGGGCGTTCCTCGGCCGGCCTGTAGCCCTTTCCCTTGGTGGTGAGGACGTGAATCAGCACCGGTCCCTGACGATGGTCGCGGACGTTTTCAAGGGTTTCGATGAGCGAATCAAGCTGGTGCCCCGGAATGGGACCGATATATTCAAACTTGAGCGCTTCAAAAAGCATGCCCGGCGTAAAAAAACCCTTGAGGCTCTCTTCACTCTTGCGCAGCACCGTGAGGATGTTTTCGCCGACCGAGGAGAGGGCCTTGAGTCGCTCCTCCACGTGCCGGCGCAGGCCGCTCATGGTCTTGCCGGTCAGCTTGCGGCTGAGAAAGCTTGACAGGGCGCCGACATTGGGGGAAATGGACATCTCGTTGTCATTGAGGATGACAATGAGGTCCTTGTCCAGATGACCGGCGTGGTTCAGTCCTTCAAAGGCCAGGCCGGCCGTCATGGAACCGTCGCCGATGATGGCGATTACCCGGCTGGGATCATTCTTCAGCTCTTTGGCTGTGGTCATGCCCAGGCCATAGGAGATTGAGGTGGAGCTGTGGCCGGTTTCGACCACGTCATATTTGCTCTCGGCCCGCTTGGGAAAACCGCTGAGACCCTTGTACTGCCGCAGAGTGTGAAATTTGTCGCGCCGGCCGGTGAGCAGTTTGTGGGCATAGGCCTGGTGCCCGACATCCCAGATCAGCTTGTCATGGGGCGTGTCAAAGACGTAATGCAGGGCAATGGTCAGCTCAACCACGCCAAGGCTCGGCGCCAGGTGGCCGCCGGTCCGGGCAACTGTGCGGATAATTTTTGTCCTGATCTCCCGGGCCAGGTTGTCGAGCATCTCGGGACCTAGCTGCCTGAGGTCGGCAGGAGAGTCTATGGTATCCAGCAGATTGGTCTGCCGGTCCTGAAGGGGTTCTGTCATGAGCATGGTTATCGGGTTCTGGTTACGATATAGTCGGCAATTGCGCGCAGGGGCGCGCCCCTGTCTCCAAAGTCTTCAAGGGCGATCTGGGCGTTTCGGGCCGCCTCCCTCGCCATGCGCCTGGATTCTTCAAGCCCGAAAAGAGCGGGGTAGGTTGCCTTGCCCCGGGCAGCGTCGCTGCCGGCCGCCTTGCCAAGCTGTTCACTGGTCGATTCCACGTTGAGGATATCGTCAGCGATCTGGAAGGCCAGACCGGCATTGTCCCCGTACCGGGCGAGCGTCCTGATCCGGCTGTCGTCGGCGCCGGCAGCTATCGCGCCGGCAACAACCGAGGCGGTAATGAGGGCGCCGGTTTTGCCGGCGTGGATAGTCCGGAGCAGGTCATAAGGGACATCCCTGCCTTCATGCATGACATCCAGGAACTGGCCGCCGACCATGCCCTCGGGCCCGGCTGCCCTGGCAATGGTCGTGATTATTTTCAGTCGGGTACTGGCCGGGAGAGCGCATATCTCTTCATTGCTCATAAGTTCAAAGGCAAAGCATTGCAGGGCGTCACCGGCCAGAATGGCCGCGGCTTCACCGTAGACGGCGTGGTTGGTCGGCTTGCCGCGGCGCAGCGCATCATCATCCATGGCCGGCAGGTCGTCATGGATAAGGGAATAGGTGTGTATGCACTCAAGGGCGCAGGCCGTGGGCAGGACGTCCTGGTCAGTCAGCTCAGGTCCTGCGGTCATCCTGGCTGCTGTGAGGCAGAGGATGGGCCGGATTCTTTTGCCGCCCGCGAAAAGACTGTAGCGCAGGGTGCTGATATGTTCGGCAAAAGGGCCGCAGGCCTCGAGCATATAATCGGCCAGGGCCCGCTCGACGATCTCTTTCTGTTCACGCAGATAGGTCCTGATCTCCATTATCTTCCCTGTCAAAGTCAACGGATGTCAGGGAGTCGTTCTGCCGCAGGAGAAGCTCAACCTTGTGCCGCGCCTCCTCAAGCTTTGTGTTGCAGAATTTGACTAGCTCTATCCCTTCATCAAACTTCTTCAGCCCCTGGTCGAGACTCGGTTCGCCCTGTTCGAGCTCTTCGGTGATCTGTTCCAGGCGGCGGAGCGCGCTTTCAAATGTTTTTTTTGCCATGAACGTTTCGTTTCTTTCAGGTACTGCAAATTTGAGAGGTAATTTTATATCATAAACCGTATAAGAACAGCTTTCAACTTATCTTTTCCGCACTTTGAAGCAGGTGGGGCGTGTCTTCTCCACGAGCCTGTCCAGGGTGAAATTGTTTTTTAGGAAAAACTCTGGTAACAGGTTGTAGGGTACCTGAATCCGTGAGCGTTCACCCGTGGTGCTGATGTGCCGCGGGCAGGCGCCCCGACGGGCGGAGCCGGGCGAGAACCCTTCCGGTTGAATGTGTGAACAAATATTTGTCGGTTTCGCAAAAAGTCACGAACCGGTGGCTGAGCATTGTAACTTGTTGAATTACCGTTGTGATTAGCTGGTATGGACAGGTTTTTGCGAGCGCATCATATTGTACTTTTTCAATGCGTTGGTTGCCAAGGCCGCAAATTTTCTTCATGGATTCAGGGGGGGGAAGATTGTTCAGACGTTTTTTATCAAACTCTTTTGCTAGGGGCTGGAGGACACCATGACTGATTCGGCGCGATACGAGAAACTGGATCTTTTTTACCTGGGACGTGAAGTGGATCCCGCTTCAGGCAAGACCTCCACCATACCCCTTCTGTATAAAAACAAGCACCTTACAACCCACGCGGCAATCCTCGGCATGACCGGCAGCGGCAAGACAGGCCTTGGCGTCTGTCTCCTGGAGGAAGCTGCTCTGGACAGGTTGCCCGCCATTGTTATTGATCCCAAGGGTGACATGGCCAACCTGCTGCTGACCTTTCCCGGGATGCGGCCCGATGACTTCAAACCCTGGCTCGATCCGGCCCGTGCCGAACAGAAGGGGGTCTCCCTGGACGAGCTGGCCCGGGACACAGCCGAGACATGGGAGCGCGGCATTGCCTCGTGGGACCAGGATAAGGAGCGGGTTGCCCGGCTCAGGACAAGCGTTGATTTCACCGTCTTTACCCCGGGCAGCAGCACAGGTAATCCCGTGTCTGTACTGGACAGCCTGGAAGCGCCCGGACCGGAGATCCTGGCAGACAGCTCAACCGCAGCCGGGGTAGTCAATTCGACCGTATCCTCCCTGCTGGCCCTGATCGGCCTGGAAGCCGATCCTCTGACCAGCAGGGAACATATCCTCCTCTCTTCAATCATTCTGCATTTCTGGCGCGACCAGACAGATCTGTCCCTTGAATCGTTGATCGGTCACGTGGTCAATCCGCCCTTTGAGCAGGTTGGCGTGTTCAGTGTGGACGGGTTCTTTCCCCAGGCCAGGCGGATGGACCTGGCCATGCGGTTGAACAACATTCTGGCCAGCCCTGCTTTTGGCAGCTGGACAGAGGGAGAATCCCTTCGCATTGACAGCCTGCTCTACAGGCCGGACGGAACCCCGCGGATGTCTATTTTTTCCATTGCCCATTTGAGCGAGTCGGAGCGCATGTTTTTCGTGACCATGCTTCTGGGCCGCCTGATCAGCTGGATGCGTCGTCAGGAGGGGAGCTCCGGCCTCAGGTGTTTGCTGTACATGGATGAGATATTCGGGTACTTCCCGCCTGTTGGCAACCCGCCGACAAAGGAACCTATGCTGTTGCTGGTCAAACAGGCCCGGGCATACGGTCTTGGGATCGTTCTTGCCACCCAGAACCCGGTTGATCTGGACTATAAGGGCCTCGCCAATATCGGCACCTGGTTTGTCGGCAGGCTCCAGACCCGGCAGGACCAGGACAAGGTCATGGCCGGTATCGCCGGTGGCACGGGCGGCCCGACCAGGTCCGAGGTGCGTCGAATCCTGGGTGATATGCGTGGCCGCACCTTTCTCATGCAGTCGGCTCACCTGGATGAGCCGGTCCTGTTTGAGACCCGCTGGGTCCTCTCCTATCTCAAGGGGCCGATTTCGCTCACAGAGCTTGACCGGCTTGTTCCGCCGAAGAACAGCTCCGGCGCTCATCCTGCTTCTTCCGCTGTCGTCTCCGGAAGCGGGATGACGGCCGGTACCTTTGCCAGGCTGCCTCCTGTGGTGCCCGGCAGGATTGCGCAGGTGTTTGTCCTGCCGCCCGTGCCGGTTCCAGATCTCCAGTATGTCCCCTGGCTGGCCGGAAGCGCTACGGTTCGCCTGTATAACCAGAGCAGGGGGATAGATCAGCGCCGGGAGGTGAGTCTCAAGGTTCCTCTGGGCAACACCATTGCCGAACTGGATTGGGCAAACGGTGTTGTCAACAGGATAACCTCCCGGCAGCTTAGTGAAAAGGCGCCGGAAGGTATGCTCTATGGCAGGTTGCCGGCCGACTTCAGCGGTGTCCGTTCCCTGGGCAGTGTGGGCAGGGACCTGGCCGATTACCTCTATCACAACAGCTCCCTCACCCTGAAGCGGGTGCGCAAGCTCAAGCTGGAGTCGCGACCCGACGAGACGGACAGCGCCTTTCAGCAGCGTATCGTTGACCACCTGCGCCGGAAAAGAGAGGCTGAGGTCGCAAAAATTGAACGAAAGTTTCAGAAGCGGCAGCAGACCTTGAGCCGCCGTCTTGAAAAGGTGTATGCCCGGCTGGAGAAGGAGAAGAGTGATGTCTGGGCCCGGGGACTTGATACGGTTCTTTCTTTCGGTATTGCCCTGTTCGGCGCTGTTGCCGGCCGCAAGGCGATCTCCATGACCACGGCCAGCCGCTCCGCCCGGGGGGTGCGCAGCGCCGGCCGGGTTTTGAAGGAAAAGGGAGACGTTCGCGCCGTCAGGGAAGAGGCACGGAGGCTGGAGCAGGAGACAGCAGACCTGGGACGCGAGATGCAGGAGATGCTCGCGGCCGTTGCAGACCGGTTTGATCCGGTCAACTATCCGGTGGAAACCTTTTCCATAACCCCCCGGCGCAGTGATATTTTTGACATAACGGTTTCGCTCCAGTGGGAACCGGTTCTTGATTTTCCGGGGTTGTCCCCGGAATAAATCCCTGAAGAATCAGGATATCAGGATGTTCAGTTGGGAGCGATCAAGCTCCCGGTCAAACCTGACGTGCACGGAATAATCGCTCATGACCAGGTCAAAGACCTGGACCCCGGTGACAATGCCGCGCAGGAGCCTGTCCGTTGAGCCGGGCACCGGAACACTGACCTTTATCTTCCGGCCGAGCAGGAGACGGCTGTTTTCCTTCCTGGTGATTCTGACGGCAAAGGAGAGACCGCCCCTTGAGAGATCAGCCAGAACGCCTCTGAAACTGCTGAGAATTTTATCACGGTCATCAACGATCTGCAGCTGGATCTTCCGCTCCAGGCGGTAGCGTTCATGGATCCTGCGGTCCATGCCCTTCTTCTTCATGGCCGTGTAGAGATCGCTTGTCCGGTTGTAAAAGTCGATGAGCTTGGATTCCATGCCGGGCAGATTCTGTTCAAGACCTGCCAGGGCGTTGCGCTTGAGGACCGAGACGGAAGTCCGTTGCCGGGCGGTCAGGGTTACTGTCCAGATTGAAGCGTTGAAGAAGTTTTCACCCGCTATTTCTCCGCTGCCGAGATTTTTGAAGAAGAGCTCTTTGCCACCGCCTGTGTGGGAAACCCTGACACTTCCGTGGTTGATAAAGAACAGTTCGTCGTTTTTTGCGCCCTGGCTGACAATGATTTCCTCGGGCTGGAAGATCCGCTCTTCCATCTGGTGGTAGAGGGCGTTGAACTCCTCGCTGGTCAGTATCTTGAGGAGTTTTTTCCATACATCGAGGTGATCGGTGCTGATGGCCTCGCTTTTTTCTTCATCAATGATCTCGCCGGACTGGATAATCTCGGTCAGGGCCATGGGATCAATTTCATAGATCCGGTCCCGCAACCGTTCCGCGTTGGTAAAATCCTTTTTACGGGCGCAGGCAACGACCAGGTCAAAGAGCTGTTTTTTGGCAACATCAATGTTGCCCTTGGCCGCGAGCTGGAAAATCTGCTCTTCACGCAGGGCCAGGGGATCTTTTGCTTCCGGTTCGGACTTTTTTTCCTGATCCGGGGCTGTGGAGCGGGACCTGGTCATGCGGACTGTTTTGGCGGCATCCGCCCGGATCCGGTCACTGAAGACAGGACTTGAGCAGATGTTTTCAAGAGCGGGGAGAATTGTATCAAGCAGGGGCCAGTGGGCGGCCCCGGCAAGCTTGCCGGCAATCGCAACGAGACAGGCAGAGGCGCCCAGGCGGGATTCCTTTTCCACTGTCCGGGTCGCGGCCGCGGTTTGTTCAAGGATTTTTCGCGCTGCCGGCAGTTTCTGCTTGTCAACAAGACGAACTGTAATGTCCGGCAAGGCTTGGCAAAGAGTATCTTCAAGGAAGGCTGAAGTATCCCCTTTGAGCAAACGGTTCAATCCCTTCTGCAGGTCTGTGGCGTGTTCCTGTGTCAATGGCCGGCCCTCTGATTGGTTGTATTGACAATAAGGTAACGGGTAACCGGTCCGTGGTCAAGTCTCCTCTACCCGGAATTTGCGCAATTCTTGCCAGGGGTGTCGACAGTTGGCAGCTGATCGGCAGGAAGACAGGAGCTGTTTCTCCATTCAGGAACGTCAAGGTATGGACTGGTGCGACAGCCTACCGGATTTTCGGGACGACAATGCGATAACGGAGCAAAAGACGGACAACAATGTCAAGGGGCAGCCCGATCACGTTTGTACAGGACCCCTCGACCCTCCGGACGAGAAATCCCCCCATGGCCTGGATGCCGTATGCTCCTGCCTTGTCAAGTGGCTCGCCGGTATTGACGTATGCCTGCAGGACGTTATCCTCACAGGTATTGAAAGTGACCCGCGAGACAGCAACACCTGTTTCCTCAACAGCTTCTGCCCGGCAGCAGAGGCAGTAGCCGGTCAGAACCTGGTGGCTTTTGCCGGCCAGCCTTTTGAGCATGGCCATGGCGTCGGCCGGGTCAACAGGCTTTCCCAGAAGGCTGTTTTCAAGCGAGACAACCGTGTCGGCTCCAATGACCCAGGAGTCTGGATTGTCACGGGCAACTGTCATTGCCTTGTCCCGTGCCATGCGTCTGGCAAATGTCTTCGGATTTTCCGTGGAGAAAGGAGTTTCGTCAATATCCGCCGGTACTGTTTCAAAGCGAATGCCAAGCTGGTTGAGCATGGAGCCGCGGCGGGGCGATGCTGAGGCAAGGATCAGTCTTTTTTGCGTGATAAAAAGAGATTCGGGTTGGTTGTGCATACAGGGCAAGAGGCGTGCTGGTTGTTCAGGTTGACAGACCGCTCAGGGGGCCGTACCAGACTTTTTCAAGGACCAGGCCGTTGGCCGGCGCTGTTGGTCCTGCGCAGCGCCGGTCACGGGCCGCAAGGATATCCGGAATTGAGTCGGGCCGTATCCTTCCCGTGCCGATGTCGATCAGGGTACCGGCAATGTTGCGGATCATGTGGCGCAGAAAACCGTCACCAATGAACCGGAGAGACCAGGTCCGGGAAAGGTCCGGATGGGGAACCAGGGTCAGGCTGTGGAGCATTCTCACTCCTCCCCGCCCGG
>JAJRTB010000004.1 GCA_024278495.1 Deltaproteobacteria bacterium | reverse complement strand
TTCGGGACGGACTGGGCCTGCCCGGTCTGGTCTGGTCGGATGAACTGGCTGGTGCCGCCCGCGACTGGGCTGAGTACCTGGCCCGGGAAAACGATTGTCGAATGCGTCACCATGGAACGGATTGGCCCTACGGCGAAAATCTCTTCTGGGCCAGTGGAATCCGTTACGGTGACGGCAGGCGGGAGCTCCAGGATGTCACGGCCGCAGCCGTGGTCGCGGCCTGGGCCGGCGAGGCGATTGATTATGACTATGACGCAAACAGGTGTCGGCCCGGCCGGACCTGTGGCCATTACACCCAGATAGTCTGGCGTGACACGAGGACACTTGGCTGCGGCCGGGCCGTTTGTGCCGACAGTGGACAAATATGGGTTTGCGAATATGACCCTCCGGGCAACTTTATCGGTCAAAAACCGTATTGAGCTGTTTTTTTGCATTTTACATTTGACAGCGGTACCACGTTGTGATATCTTTTATTTAGCTGAAAGTGCATCAGCCTGACCAACCCAAGTCTCATTCCTACAGCTACACTGAACGCACTTCAGCTTGTTTCTCCTTGATAGGGGCCCTGTTCGTTGGACATGCCGGACAGGGCCCCGCTTTTTTCGTAACTCGTCACAGGGTTTGTAACTCTGCGATTGTACCTGCCCACGTACCTTTTTTCGAACAGCCGGCTCTTTTTCCGTTTGCCTTATTATCCTCCTGCGCGCTGACCGTGAATATGGTATAGTTTGCAGAGTTATTGATAATAATCCTGAATGGTTCGCACATGTCACTCCCTGCTCTGTTCAAAAAAACTCTCAAAACCGTAACCCGGCCCGCAATGATCGGCATCATGTTGCTCTGCGCCGCTCTGGCCTTTCTCGTGGTGTTGTGCCTTGTCGGAGGAATTACCTGGATGACCGCCGGACTGGTTACTCTGGAACGGCAATGGCTGGACACCGCTGTGAACTGGGTGGTCGGAATCGTCACCGGGATCGGCGGCTGGTTCATGTTGCCGGTTCTGATGATCCTGATCGCCGGCGTTTTTCAGGAGATGACCATTCACCGGGTGGAAAAGGCAGAGTACCCTGACCAGGTCCGGACCGGCGAGCCCAACCTCTGGACAGATATCCTTCATGACATCCGCTTCACCCTCAAGGCGATAGGGTTGAATCTGCTGGTGTTGCCGTTTTACCTGGTTGGTGTCGGTTTTTTTCTCTCGATTGCCCTGAACAGCTACCTGCTGGGCCGTGAGTTTTTTGAAAGCGCGGCCGGCTATCATCTCGGCAAACCCGGAGCGCGCGAGCTTGGCCGGAAGCATTGGCAAAAGATCTATGGCAGCGGCTTTGTCATAACCATGCTGACCCTGGTCCCGATTCTCAATCTTTTTGCGCCCATTATCGCCATTGTCTGGATGGTGCACCTCTATCACGGACTGCCCGAAGAATCGCAACCAATCACAGGGTAAAATGAAAAAGTGTATAAAACCGCTATGTTGTAAGTGGTCACAGGATTGGCTGGAGCGCGGATGAAAAGGCAGTCAGTTGTCGGGCACAATACCCGTAACCAAAGCGGACCCGGAAGCTCGCTCTTCCGGGGTCGTTTTTCATGGGGCAGGGATGTCCTCCCGGGCTGGTTTCGTCCATGCGGAAACTGCGCTGTTTACAGCCGATACCTTCATGCTTACGTTTTTAAGGAACAGGTAACCGCAACCGCTTATGCAAAACATTTGGAGGTCTCATGAAGACATGGAAAACAATTCTGATTGCTTTGGCTGTTCTGGTGCTGGTGCCCCTGGGGGTAAACGCCGGCAATCTGGAACTTGCGAAACAGATGGTGGGGCAGGCAGATCCGTACCAGGCCATGGCTCTCGCCAACCAGTGGAAATGGACCCGGAACAACATGAAGACGTATGTGACGCCCCGGGAGGTGGTGTTTGAGTTTCCGGACGGTGTCACCAAAAAGGTGGCCCTGCCCGCCGACAAGATGGTTGTGGCCATAGCGCCCTATCTCACCTACACCCATGGCTGAGCAACCCATTATATGTCCTCCTGTCAGGGGGAAATGGCAAGTTCGGAAGTATTTGTAAAGGCGATGGATCAGGACGGGACCGTGCTGGTGGATAAAAAACTGCAAACCATGGCCAATGGTTTTTTTGAACTGTGGCTGCCCAGGAACAAGAATTTCAAGTTGAAGATTCAGGCGGGCGGCAAGTCAGCCACCGGGTTGATAACCACCTTTCCCGACAGCAAGACCTGTATCACAACTTTTCAACTTATGTAAAAGGCAAGCTGTGCAGGTTGTCCCACCGCCGCGGGTCGCGGGGCCGTCATTTTCGTGCTCCGGAGATGACGGATCCCGCTCAGCCCAGGGCCACGTCCAGGGTCATCATGACGGTAAAGCCGCAGATCACGCCCATGGTGGCCAGATCGGTATGACCGGCCCGCTGCGATTCCGGCACCACCTCCTCCACCACAACGAAGATCATGGCCCCGGCCGCGAAGGCCAGGGCATAGGGCAGGACCGGCCGCAGGGTGATAACGGTCAGGGCGCCGATTACGCCGGCCACCGGCTCAACAGCGCCGGACAGCTGACCATACCAGAAACTCTTTAAGCGTGACATGCCCTCGCGCCGCAGGGGGATTGAAACGGCGCCGCCCTCGGGGAAGTTCTGGATGCCGATTCCCAGGGCCAGGGCCACGGCACCGGCCAGGGAAGCTGAAGGAATATCTGCAGCCAGGGCGCCAAAGGCTACGCCCACGGCCAGCCCTTCAGGAATATTATGCAGGGTTATGGCCAGGACCAGCAGGGTGGACCTGTGCCAGGAGGTTTTGACACCTTCAGCCTCGCGCAGGGGGAAGCCAGGGTGCAGGTGGGGCAGGATCTTGTCAATGGACCAGAGAAAACCGGCTCCGAGCAGAAAGCCGACCGTTGCCGGCACCCAGGACGGCCCGCCTCCCTCGGAGGCCATGTCAATGGCCGGAATAAGCAGGGACCAGCAGCTCGCCGCCATCATGACTCCGGCCGCAAAGCCGAGCATCGCGTCCAGGACCTTCTGGTTGATGGTCTTGAAAAAGAAGACCAGGCCTGCGCCCAAAGCGGTCACGCCCCAGGTAAAGAGGGTGGCGGTCAGGGCCTGGCTCACCGGGTGCAGGTTTATGAACCAGGTCGTCATGTGTCTGCGTACGCAAGGTCCGAGGTGCCGGATTTGTTACGCGGGTAACGGAGTAAGGTCATGGGCCGTCCCGGTTTCAGGAGGTCAGCGCGTTCAGGGCGCTTTCATAATCAGGCTCCCGGGTGATTTCCGGAACCTGTTCGGTGTAGACTACTGTCCCGCCTGCATCGATGATGACGATGGCCCGGCTCAGAAGTCCGGCAAGGGGCCCGTCCACGATGGTCACCCCGTAATCGCTGCCGAACGAGGGTGCGCGGAAGACCGACAGGGGGATAACCCGGTCCAGTCCTTCTCCTTCGCAGAAGCGCTGGTGGGCAAAGGGCAGGTCCGCGGAGACGCAGAGCACCACGGTCCGGTCCAGGTTGGCGGCTTCAGAGTTGAACCGCTTGGCAGCCAGGGCGCAGACCGGAGTGTCAATGCTCGGGAAGATGTTGAGGATGATGATCTGGCCGGCAAAATCGGCCGGGCCGCAGTCTGAGAGGTCGGTTCTGGTCAGGGTAAAGTCCGGGGCCTTTGTGTTGAGCGCGGGCAGGGTGCCGCTGGTGTGTATCGGGTTTCCCTGCAGGGTGATTTCTGCCATGATTATTCTCCACTGGTGGTTGCCCCCGATATTTGCCGGTTTCGTAAAAAGTCACGAAACCGGCACATGTCCGGGGTAAGGTGGTCAGGTTGCCGGGATACGTACGATTGTATTGTATCACTTGACCGGCATAATGCACAACGTACAATATCCTGAATCCGTGACGAAAATTCGCGGCTCTGGCAACTAACGTATTGAAAAAGTGAAATATTTGTTCTCTCATTCAATCAGACGAGTTCTCACTCGACATCGCCCGTCAGAGCGCCCACCCGCGGCCCATCTGAAAGCGATCAAACCATGGCCCGATCACTTTCATCTGTACCACGGGTGAACCTCACGGATCCAGGAATATGGATATGAAGAGAGAATGTTCCGCGTGCGGCGGTACCGGCCAGATCAGTTTTTTCCAGGGAGCCAGCCGTTTCCTGCTCACCTGGGATGAATGTCCTCACTGTCTGGGCGTAAGTGATCAGGGGCACCGCATCTTCGCACGGTCGCGACTGCCCGCATAGTCGGCTATAACGGTCAGTCGCGCCTGCACGAATCTGCGGCACCCCTGACCACTTACAAATTATGGGTAGGTAAAATCGCAGAGTTACAAACCCAGTGACGAGTTACGTCTGGGCACGGGCATGGCGGACGACGACAAGGATGACCGGCGGAACAGGAAGAGCGGCCGGAGACGGAGAACAAAGTGAGTCCCGGGTTCAGGACGGCGCGCCGGCAAGGGCCGCCATGGCCTTTTTGAGCTGTTGTACAGTGAGCTGGCCCGGGGCGGTGGCCTGGGTTTCGTCAAGGGCCGCATAGGTCATGAAGCCGCCGAGCAGCAGGGTGGCAACCCGGCTCAGCCTGCCTGCCTCGCCCATGCAGAAGGCAATCAGGGGAAAGTCGTGCCTGCCGGCCTCGCACTGCAGGTGCAGGACCCGCAGCACGTCGAGATGGTCGTGGGCCATGGTGACAATCTTGCCGATGTGGGCGCCGCTTTCCATCTGCTCGTGCAGGATCCCGGCCAGTTCGTCACTGTCAGGGGTCACGGCAAAATTGTGAGAGGATATGATCAGCCGGGTGCTGCTGTTACGCGTTTCTTCGAGTAATTGTTCACGCACGACCGGGTCGGTTTTCAACTCCAGGTCAACATAGGATGCGCCGGCCCGGATCGCGTCAAGCAGGGGGCTGAGCCGCTTTGTATCGGTGTCTTCGCAGGCGCCGCCTTCCCAGGTCGGCCGGTTGGTAAAGAGTAGAGGGCGGTCGATTTCAGCACACAGAGCGCTGATGTCGCATTCATCCATCGCGTCCAGCCTGATTTCCACCACGTCAACCCGGGACAGGACCGGTCGGACACTTTTCAGGACACGGGAGGTGTCCGGGGCAGCCACGGCCACGCAGAGGCCGCCCTGGAGTTGTTTCTTCTCGGCCGTCATTGCTCACGTCCTCATGTGTCGATCCGGAGACTGTTAACAACCTGGCTGATGGAGGTCAAACTCTGCTGTTCCAGGTAGGCTGCCAGCCCGTCGACGATGGTTGTGGTGGCATTGGGCTGAAAAAAATTGGCCGTGCCGACCTGGATAGCGCAGGCCCCGGCCATGAGAAACTCCAGGGCATCCTCGGTGGTGGTAATACCGCCGATACCGATGACCGGGACGGAAACAGCGGCCGCCGCCTGCCAGACCATGCGCAGGGCCACCGGCTTGATGGCCGGGCCGGACAGGCCGCCGACAACGTTGGCCAGCCTGGGTTTGCGGCTTCTGGTATCAATGGCCATGCCCAGCAGGGTATTGATCAGGGAGATGGCGTCCGCGCCTGCTCCCTCCACGGCCCTGGCCATGAGGGTGATGTCGGTCACGTTGGGCGAGAGCTTGACAATAAGCGGCAGGCTGGTGGCCGCCCGCACCGCCCGGGTCACCTCGGCCGCTGTCTCCGGTACCGTGCCAAAGGCCACTCCTCCTCTTTTGACGTTTGGGCAGGAGATATTTACCTCAAGAGCGGCAATGCCTTCCACGTCGTTCAGGCGCGCGGCGAGCGCAGCGTACTCCTCGACACTGTCACCCAGGATATTGACGATAACCGGGGTGGCAAACTGGTGCAGCCAAGGCAGTTTTTCCGTCAAAAACCGTTCCACCCCGACGTTTTCCAGGCCGATGGCATTGAGCATCCCGCAGGCGGTTTCAATGATCCGCGGCGGGGGATTGCCGGGCCGTGGGGCCAGGGAGATACCCTTGACAATGATTGCCCCGAGCCTGCTCAGGTCTGTCAGTTCGGCAAATTCCCGGCCGTAGCCAAAGGTGCCGGAGGCGGTCATCACGGGATTTTGCAGGCGCAAAGGGCCGATATTGACGCTCAGATCCATGCTACCTCGTCGGCCGACAGAACCGGCCCGTCCTTGCATACGTGTTTATAGCCGCCTTCCCGGGCGGGGCAGGTGCAGCCCAGGCAGGCGCCCAGGCCGCAGGCCATGTGGGTTTCCAGCGAGACCTGGCAGGGCACTCTGGCCCTGTCGCATTGGCGCGCCACGGTCCGCATCATGGGGACAGGGCCGCAGACCTGGACCAGCCGTACCCGGTGGAGAATATCGTCCAGCAGTTCGGTGACCAGACCGTGATGACCGAGGCTGCCGTCGTCTGTTGCCGTGAGGACTACAAAGCCGAGTTCCGTAAATTCATCGGCCAGGACCTGGAGCTCCGCCCGGGTTCTGGCCCCGAGCAGGATCGGCGGGTTGGGGCCGGTATCCTGTTGCAGGATCTGCCGGGCCAGGAAGTAGAGAGGCGCGATCCCCATGCCGCCGCCCACCAGGCAGCGGGGACCCGGGCCGTCCAGGTCAAAGCCGCGGCCGAGCGGTCCGACAACGTCAACAGAGTCACCCGGCCCGAGCGAGGTTAGCACGCGGGTGCCCTTGCCGACCACCTTGTAGAGCAGGGCTACTGTCTCCCCGATGACCTTGTGGATGGAAAAGGGGCGGCGCAGGAGCGGATCCAGGGACTCACCGGTTCGGACCATGACAAACTGGCCCGGCTGGGCCGCCGCCGCAATTTTCGGGGCGTCCAGGGAGAGGCGAAAAATATCGTCAGCCAGTTGCTCCTGTCGCAGGACTGTATATTTTTCCTGGAATTCAGCCATTGAAAACGCTACAAGTAGAGGATTGTGTTGCAGCCGTACCGGCGCCAGCCGGTGCCGGAAGATAAAAGTTTTTCTGACAGGGTGTGTTCCGCGTGAATACAGTTTTTTCCATAGCTGCCCTTTGTTTCGGCGGGGTGGTCGGCAGTTTTCTCAATGTCGTTATTCTCAGGCTTCCCGCCGGAGCCTCCATCGCCTATCCTGCATCCCATTGTCCGGCCTGCAAAACGCCTATCCACTGGTATGACAATATTCCGGTACTGAGCTACCTTCTGTTACGGGGCAGGTGCCGGGCCTGCCGCGCATCCATCTCGATCCAGTACCCGCTGGTGGAACTGTGCATGGCCCTGCTTTCCCTGGCGTTATACACCAGGTTCGGCCCCTCATTCGAGTATTTTTTCTATTTTCTGTTCCTGGCGGCCCTGTTGGTCATTATTTTTATTGACATCCATCATCAGATCATTCCGGACGTGATCAGCCTGCCCGGTATTGTTGTCGGCTTTGGCGGTTCATTTTTCAACGCCCAGGTCACCTGGCAACAGTCCGGTATCGGTATCCTGACCGGTGGCGGTATTCTTTATGCGATCGCTCTTGGCTACTACCTGCTGACCAGACGCGAGGGCATGGGGGGCGGCGATATCAAGCTGCTGGCCATGATAGGCGCCTTTCTCGGCTGGCAGAGCCTGCTCTTTGTTGTCTTTTTCAGCTCTCTGAGCGGCAGCGTGGTGGGCATAATCGCCATGATCAGGCAGGGCCGGGGCGGGCGGACCAGAATCCCGTTTGGCCCTTTTCTGTCCATCGCCGCCATGCTGTTTCTTTTCTTCCAGGCGGATATTTTTCAACTCTGGCTGGCGTACCAGCGGATGATCGGGTAGGCGAAAATCATGGCTGGGCAATCTCGGTATCAAAGTTGAGCAGGTGGATAGCGGCGCCGCCTCTGTTCAACTCTTCGCCTATCATGGCGCCAAACCGCTTCGCCTCCTCCTGCTGTCTTCTGGTGTGACCATACTTCCTGTACTTGTGGGCAAAGCGGGACTTCTTTTCCGGGATCCGGCCGGCCAGTTTCAGAAAGACGCCGATGGTCCGCCACGGTTCGGGGTTGGGGTGCGAGAAGACTATCAGATTGACCACCCTGGCCCCGCACTTACAGAGCAGGTTTTTCAGGCCGAACCAGTGCATGCGCCAGTAGCCGCGGCAGGATATGAGCGGCAGGACCAGTTTATTTTCAAAGAGCCTTCTGCCGTCCCGGTCGAACAGGCTGAGGATGGGCCCGCTCGGATTGTAGGACCAGGTCGGGCCTGTCACGATGATCAGGTCGTAGCTGTCAAAGCATGCGGGCGAGAGCGGTTCTATGGGGATTCGTTTACGGAAAAAGGTTACCAGCATCATCCGCAGGGTGCCGCCTATGGTTCCTATGGGAAAGCGGAGGCGCACCAGCGGGCGCAGTCGCTCCTGCACGACGGTGATGTCGGAGCCTTCAAGGCCTTCCACCAGGCTCTGCACCAGGTTGTTTGTCTGGCTTGAGAAGTAGTAGAAAACGAGGAGCAACTTTTTATTCGTCTTGGCCGCAGTATCCATCACCAGTCGTTGTGGAAGAAGTCACTATAACTCACGCTTTATAGCACAGACGGCGCACAAAAAAAAGCCCCGGGTCGTGAATGACCAGGGGCTTTCAGGTACGTGAGTGAATCGCCGGGGATGATCAGGCTTCTATTTCATGCTCGACACTGACGGCAATTTTATAGAGGATTGTCAGGATAAAGAATCCGGTGCACCATACCGCGATAGTGATCATGATTTCGTTCAGGGTCGGGTAATATTCAACGATCTCTTCAAGCGGTGTGGGCACGAAACCGCCCAGAACGAACCCTATGCCCTTGTCCAGCCAGAGGCCGATGAATATGGCGGCGCAGCCGATTGCCAGCCAGAGATCATTGCGCCGGGTATAGGGAACGGCCAGCAGGACAAAACCGGCGAGACAGAGGACCACGAATCCCCACATGAACGGGACCAGGTTGTTATAGACGTGGCCGCCGTGCTCAAGCCCGGCAAAGAGATACTGGAGGGTGTGCATGTGGCCGGGAATATTGCTGTAGAAGCCGACAAAGAACTCGAGCATGACAAAAAACGCGTTGATCAGGGCCGCATAGAGGATAATGGTGACCATCTTGTCAATGGCCTCCTTGCCGGCGTCAAAGTTGGCCACCCGCTTCAGGATCAGGCTGACCAGGACGATCAGGGCCGGCCCGGCGGCAAAGGCGGATGCCAGAAAACGCGGGGCTATAATGGCTGACAGCCAGAAATGGCGGCCCGGCAGACCGCAGTAGAGCATGGCGGTTACGGTATGAATGGAGATGGCGAAGGGAATGGAAATATAGACAAAGATGTAGATCCACTTGGGCGGCTTGACCTGCTTGCGCTCCGCGGTGAGAATGACCCAGCCGCAGAGAATGTTCAAAAACAGATAGCCGTTAAGCACGATCATGTCCCAGAACAGCATGGAGTTGGGAGTCGGGTGCAGCAGGACGTTCAGAGCCCTGGTCGGCTGTCCCAGGTCTGCAATGATGAACATCAGGCACATGGTCAAGGCGGCAATGGCCAGAAATTCACCCAGGATGGTGATGCGGCCGAATGCCTTGTAGTTGTGGACGTAGTAGGGCAGGACCAGCATCACGCCTCCGGCGGCCACGCCGACCAGGAAGGTGAAATTTGAGATATACAGACCCCAGGATACGGACCGGCTCATGCCGGTGAGTCCGAGACCATACATGTACTGCCTGAGGTAACAGATGGCCCCTATGGCCATGAACGTGCCGAGAAAGGCAAGCCAGATCCAGTAGTAATTGTTTCCTTTGAGCGCTTTTTCAAACATGGCTACCTCATATGATATAAAAGACTGATGGATGGGTACCAAGCGAGGGCTTTCGCTGAATCGTCTGTTTTTTCTTCAGTACCTGCCTGATTTCGGAGTTGGGATCATTGAGATCGCCGAAGATCATGGCTTTTGAATACCCGAGAGCCTCGACGCAGGCCGGCATGTCGCCGCGGCCGAGCCGGTCGGCGCAGAAATTACATTTTTCAACAACACCGCGCATCCTGGTCGGAAACTCCCGGTTGATGTTCTTCATATCCAGTCCGGCGCGTGGGTCGCGCCAGTTAAAGGAGCGGGAGCCGTAGGGACAGGCGGCCATGCAGAAGCGGCAGCCGATGCAGCGGTGGTAGTCCATGGCAACGATGCCGTCCTTGTCCTTGAAGGTCGCCTTGGTGGGGCAGGCCCGAACACAGGGCGGGTTGTCACAGTGGTTGCAGAGGACAAGGACTTCGTTGTTCCCTACATCCTCACTGCGATAGTCGTGGCTGTGGGTGGGGAAGGCATTCTCATAGCCGGTAAGCCATATCCACTTTATTTCATCCTTTTTGTCCGGAAAGTTGGGGACATTATGCGCATGGTGACACGCCTTGATGCATTTTTCTGCCAGAGCAGGGTTGTCATAAAACTTGGGCAGGTCAATCAGCATACCGTACCGTTTGCCGGTTTTGGCTGGTTTTTCGGCACCGTGACCTGATGCCGGGGCTTTATGACCCGCGCTTTCCCCGTGTCCGGAAACTTCTCTTGCCGCGCGCGCGGCAAGGGGAGATGAGCCGGAGACAAGTCTGTCAACGACCGCCGGAGCACCAAGACCGGCCAGGGTGGAAATACCGGCGATTTTGAGGAATTCTCTTCTCTTTTTATCCATCAGTGCAAATCCTCCTTGGTTCTCACTCAACGGGTTCCAGATGGCAGTCCCAGCAGTATGGTTTCACGGATGCGTACGTGTGACAGGACGTGCAGAATTTCTTCCGGCTCGTGTGGCACTGCATACAGGCGTTCTGCAGGCTCTTCTGGTACCGTTTTCCGGCAAGTTCAAAATACTTGCGGTCACCGGTGCGCAGCACCTCGTCACGCCACTCGTTCAGCAGCTGCATATGTGTCGAGCGCATTTCCATGACGGGCAGGACGCATTCCTTCACATCCTTGGGCATTTCCGGTTTCGGCACTTCCCCGGCATCTCCGTGGTTGTACCAGATGGGAAATGTGATAATCAGGACGAATATGATCAGTCCCGGTATAATCTTACCACTATCGTACATCACTCTTCCTCCACTTATGCCAGAGTATCAGAC
>JAJRTB010000087.1 GCA_024278495.1 Deltaproteobacteria bacterium | reverse complement strand
GGCTCGGATACCTATCCGGGACGGGAATCGGACGGATTTCTCGATGTTTTTTCTGTGGCATCACTGATAGCGGATGAACTGCGCCATTACCTGCGCATTGGCTGAATCGGTCGGGTTGAGAAAAATCTGTAGATGAAGGACAGGCAGAGATGAAAAAGGTAGGAATTGTTGGTTGGCGGGGCATGGTTGGTTCGGTCCTGATGGAGCGGATGCGCGAGGAGGATGATTTCCAGGGCTACGAGGTGTTTTTTTACTCCACCTCCCAGGCGGGCCTGGACGGCCCCGAGGTAAACGGTATCACCTATACCCTGCTCGATGCCAATGACACGGGGCTCCTCCGGGAGATGGACGTGGTCCTCTCCTGCCAGGGCGGCGGTTATACCACGGCAGTCTATCCGCGGCTTCGTGAATCAGGCTGGCGAGGCTACTGGATCGACGCCGCTTCCACCCTGCGAATGGAGCCGGACGCGGTGATTGTCCTGGATCCGGTGAATAGAGCACGGATCGATCAGGCCCTTGCCGACGGCGTCAGGAATTACATCGGCGGCAACTGCACGGTCTCCCTGATGCTCATGGGGCTTGGCGGTCTCTTTGAGCAGGACTGGGTTGAGTGGGCAACCTCCATGACCTACCAGGCCGCCTCCGGGGCCGGCGCTCAAAACATGCGGGAGCTTGTCGGCCAGATGCGCTACCTGGGCGATCAGGCCGCGCCCCTGCTTGACGATCCGGCCTCGGCCATCCTCGATATTGACCGGCGGGTGACCGGGGCCCTGCGTGATCCGGGCTATCCGGCGGCACATTTCGGGGCTCCCCTGGCTGCCAGTCTGATCCCCTGGATCGACCGGGCCATGGACAACGGCCAGACCCGGGAGGAGTGGAAGGGCATGGTCGAGAGCAACAAGATCCTGGGGCGGGAGGAGAACCCGGTGCCGGTGGACGGCTGCTGCGTCCGGGTCGGGGCCATGCGCTGCCACAGCCAGGCCTTTACCATCAAACTGAAGCGCGACATCCCCCTGGATGAGATTGAATCGGTGCTTGCCGCCCACAACGACTGGGTCTGTCTGGTCGACAATACCAGGGAGGAAACCCTGAAGGAGTTGACCCCGGCCCGGGTGACCGGCACCCTGGATATCCCGGTGGGCCGTCTGCGCAAGCTCAACATGGGACCTGAATACCTGAGCGCCTTTACTGTCGGTGACCAGTTGCTCTGGGGCGCGGCCGAGCCGGTGCGCCGGATGCTGAAAATCGTCCTTGAATATCTGGGCTAGTTCAACCGCCCGAGAGGATTCCGTCCTCCAGGGTAAGACAACGGTCCATGGCCGAGGCCAGGTCCTGGTTATGGGTGACCATGACCACGGCCAGCGACAGGGAACGGCTTAACTCCTGCAGCAGGTCAAAGACCATCCGGCCGTTTTTTGAATCCAGGTTGCCGGTGGGCTCGTCCGCCAGGAGCAGGGCCGGGCGCATGACCAGTGCCCGGGCCAGGGCCACACGCTGCTGTTCGCCGCCCGAGAGCTCACCGCTGCGGTGGGTGGCCCGGTGTGCCATGTTGGTGCGTTCCAGTAACTCTCGGGCCCGGGCTTCAAGTTCTTTTCTGGCCATCCCGGCGATCAGGCCCGGCATCATGATGTTTTCCCGGGCCGTGAATTCGGGCAGCAGATGATGGAACTGGAAGATAAAACCGACGTTGCGGTTGCGGTGGCGGCACAGGTCGTTTTCACTGAAATTTTGCAGGTCCCGGCCCGCGAAACTCAGGCGGCCCCGGCTCGGTCGGGCCAGGGTGCCCAGAATTTGCAGAAGAGTTGTCTTGCCGGATCCCGAGGCGCCTGCCACCGCGATCATCTCTCCGGGCTCCACCCGGATGGCCACCCCTTTCAGCACCTCGACCCGGCCGTACGTTTTGTGGATACCCTCGGCCTGCAGAATCGGACTGTTCTGTCTCGACTCGCTACTCATAGGTCAGGGCCTCGGCCGGTCGGATGCGGGACGCCTTCCAGGACGGATACAGGGTGGCGGCCAGGGTTATGAAAATGGCGGACAGGGCTATAACGCCCACGTCAAGCATCACCACCTTGATCGGCATGGTGGACATGGGATAGACATTGCTGGGCAGCTCGATGATCTTGTAGCGCTTGAGAACGGCGCAGAGCCCGAGTCCGCCTGAGACGCCCAGCGTCGTGCCGATCAGGCCGATGACCGCGCCCTGGTAGAAGAATATGCGCATGATGGAACCGGTGGTGGCTCCCATTGATTTCAAGATGGCTATGTCGCGGTTCTTTTCCATGACCACCATGATCAGGGCGCTGATGATGTTGAGGGCCGCCACCAGGATGATCAGGTCAAGGGCGATGAAGATGCCGACCTTTTCCAGCTTGAGCGCGGCAAAGAGGTTCTCGTTGAGCTGCATCCAGTCACGGACCGAGTAGCCCGGGCCGAGATGGTCCCGGATATTGTCCGCAACCCGTCCGGCCCGGTCCACGTCGGCTACCCGTACCTCCAGGCCGTGGACCCCTTTTTCGTTCCCGCCGAGGTTCCGGGCGGTCTCCAGGCTGACAAAGCCCAGGGTCGAGTCATACTCATACATGCCGGTTTCAAAGATGCCCACCACTTCGCAGGATCGGATGCGCGGCAGCACGCCCATGGGGGAAAGGGGGCCGTCCGGCGAGATCAGGCGGACCCGGCTGCCGGTTCGCGCGTTCAACTGCCTGGCCAGTTCACTGCCGATGATGATACCGGGCAGGGCTCCGGGCCGGACCAGGTCGGCCAGTTTGCCGTTGATCAGCTCCCGGCCGATATTGAGGACCCGGCCGGCCGAGGCAGGGTCAATGCCGCGCAGGACAATACCGCCCGAGCCGCTGCCCGATGAAATCAGGGCCTGCCCGTAGATATAGGGGGTGGTCGCCTCTACCCCGGCCACCTTTTTGACCCGGTCGGCCAGGTCAGCGGGCCGGTCAATGTTGCTGCCGAAGCGCTGGACCAGGATATGGGAATTGATGCCGATGATCTGGTCACGCAACCCTTCGGTAAAACCGGTATAGACCGAGAGAACGACGATGAGGGCCAGTACCCCGACCGCCACCCCCAGGATGGAGATGACCGAGATCAGGGAGATGAACTTCTGCCTGCGTTTGGCCCGCAGGTAGCGGCGGCTGATAAACCATTCAAAGGACATGTTTGTGCTCGGTGTGCAGGTTCAGCCTGATTCCGGCTGCCATCTTCCCCTGTTGAACGCCGGTAATGGATGATGGCCTCCCGGGTCTTGCGGTCCGGACCGGATCACTTCCGGCCCGCTTCGGGTTTCAGGTGCGGAAAAAGAATGACGTCCCGGATCGAGGGCGAGTCGGTCAGGAGCATGACCAGCCGGTCAATACCTATTCCCTCGCCGGCGGCCGGAGGCATCCCGTATTCCAGGGCCCGGATATAATCGTAGTCGAGTTCCGGGTGGATCTCCTCGTCATCGCCCCGCTCGTCGATCTGTTTCCGGAACCGGTTGAGCTGGTCATCAGGATCGTTCAGCTCGCTGAAGGCGTTGGCGAGTTCACGGCCGGTGATAAAGAGCTCGAACCGGTCGGTGACGCTTGGATCCTCTTCGTTGCGTCGTGCCAGGGGCGACACTTCGGTGGGGTAGGACGTAATAAAGGTGGGGTTGATCAGTTTTTCCTCCACCAGCAGTTCAAAGAGCTCGGTTTTGGCCTTGCCGGGCCCTGCCTCGGGTTGCAGTTCAATTCCTTTTTCCCGGGCCAGCCGCAGAATCGCGGCATCGTCGGTCAGGATGGCAGGCTCGATACCGCCCACCTCGGTCAGGGCCTCGTCCATGGTGTATCGTTTCCAGGGTGGTGACAGGTCAACCGGAGTGCCCTGGTAGGTCAGCTCCGTGGATCCCGTGACCTCGTCGGCCAGCCAGGAGATCAGCTCTTCGGTTAGGTCCATCAACTCATGGTAGGTGACATAGGACTGGTAGAATTCGAGCATGGTGAATTCCGGGTTGTGTCGGGTGGACAGCCCTTCGTTTCGAAAGTTGCGGTTGATCTCAAAGACCTTTTCAAAGCCGCCGACAAGGAGGCGCTTCAGGTAGAGCTCCGGCGCGACCCGTAAATAGAGGTCCATGCCCAGCGCGTTGTGGTGCGTTTTGAACGGTTTGGCCGTGGCCCCGCCCGGTACCGGCTGCATCATCGGGGTTTCCACCTCCAGAAAACCCCGGTTGGTCAGAAACTCGCGGATCAACCGGATGATGTCAATCCGTTTTTTAAAGGTCTCACGCACGTCCGGGTTGACGATCAGGTCAAGATAGCGCTGCCGGTAGCGGGTCTCGACATCGGTTAAGCCGTGGAATTTTTCAGGCAGGGGACGCATGGACTTGGTGATCATCTCAAGCTCTGCCGCCTCAATGGACAGCTCACCGGTCTTGGTCCTGAAGAGGCGTCCCCGCACGCCGACAATGTCGCCCACGTCCCATTTTTTGAACAGTTTGTAGGGCTCGTCACCGAGCACGTCCCGCCTGGCATAGATCTGCAGCCGGCCGGTCTCGTCCTGTATGTGGAAGAAGGCGACCTTGCCGAACTTGCGCATGGACATGATCCGCCCTGCCACGGTGTAGCTGCTGCCGTTCTCTTCGTACGATTCGGCGGCCAGGTTTTCACCGCGGGGCAGGATTGCGGCGATGGCAATGGGATTCCTGAAACTGTTGCCGTACAGCCTGACGCCGTTATCCGCCAGGAATTGTGCCTTTTCCCGGCGCTGTTTCATAAGGTTGCTGGTCTGTTTGTCCATGTTGTAGAGTGACGGTTAAAGTGATCTTATGCTTCATGGAAGCAGCGGGAACCGGTTTGAACGGGCGGTTACAGGTATTTCCTGCGCAGGGTCGCTGAAACGTCACGGGTCAGGTCCAGAACCCTGCGGGCCATATCAGGTGAGAGCGAGCCGGTTCCGCAGCTGGGTGTAATCAGGGTCCGGCGGAGCATATCCGCCGGGCTGCGATCGGATCTGATTTCCTCCATCTGGCGTTCCCAGAGGGCGCAGAGGGAATCAACGCTCTCAGCCATTATCGTATCCGTGGTCGAGGTGGGAATCCCGCCCCAGGCGAGGATGCCGCCCCGGTCCAGGAAGGTGTGTATCTCCGTGGTCAGAGGGGCGATCCGGTCAAAGAAACCGTGGGCGTCAAAGCTTAAGATATCAATCTCCGAGGCCAGGAGCATGTTCCAGTCGGTGTTGGCGCAGACATGGATGCCGGCCAGGCCGCCGGCCTGATGGATCCCGGCCGCCACCTCGTTGATCATGGCGCTGATCTCATCGGTGGTTACGCCGATAAAGGCGGAGGAACCAAGCCCGGCCAGGGCCGGCTCATCAATGAAGAGCAGGACCGGGCAGTCACCCTTGTCAGCCAGGAAACGGGTCTGCCAGGCCGCTTTCATGGTAATTCCCTTGAGCACCATATCCCGGATGGTCTCGTCAAAATATCCGGCCCGGCCCCGGATATCCTTGATCCCGGTCAACAGAGTAAAGGGGCCGGTGACCTGGCCCTTGCAGGCCTTTAAACCGGGGGTGCCGGCCAGGTGCTCTCCCAGGAGGTAGAGGCCGGCGGCCCGCTCCCCGCTGGTCGCGAACCTGGATTTGACCAGGAAGGACGGGTCTTCGGCCGCGACGAGGTATTCCTCAAAAAAGGCCAGCATCTGTTCGTCAAAATCCGGCCCGGAGATATCAAAGATGATTCTGTTTTCCGTACTGCCGGGCTTGTCTTCCGCAATACAGGGGATGCCCTCGGCAAACTGGGGCAGCATCTGTTCCGCTGGATTTGACGGTAACTGCGGCCACAGGGGGATTTCAGGCGTTACACTGGTGATCCATTCCAGGGCCTCCCGGTGACTGGCCAGCGGCAGACTGCCGATAAGAACCGGCAGGCCGTCGGCGGAAAACCGGCCCTGATTACTGATGGTCATGGTGATCCTCTACATGGTGCCGGCGGGTGGCGCCGGGGTCACTGTCTTTATGCAGCACAGGCAAGTGTTCTCCCTGGATCCGTGACGAAAATTAGTGTTTCTGTCAATGAACATCTTGAAAAAATGAACTATCTGCTCTCACATTCAGCCCGAAAAAATTCCACCCGCTCCACCCTTCGGGCGCCCACTCGCGGCCCATCTGAAAGTGATCAGGCCATGGTGCATAGGTTACTATAGCCCCATGGCCCGATCACTTTCATCTGCACCACGGGTGAACGCTCACGGATCCAGGTTCTCTATATATCCTGAATCTCATATAAGTAGTGCGAAGAGTGAGCGATGTCAATTTTTTTCAAGCAGAGCCACGGTTTCAATATGATGGGTCTGGGGAAACATGTCAAAGGGAGTGACATTTTTAAGCGTGTACCCGTTTCTGACCAGTAAGGCGAGGTCCCTGGCCAGGGTGGCGGGGTCACAGGAGACATAGATGATCTTGTCCGCTCCCAGGTCGGCCAGTCTGGTGATGGGATGTCCCACGCCCCTGCGGGGGGGATCAAGCAGGATGATGTCGGGCGGCTCAGGTGACATGGTTCCGTTGCTGAGCATGGTTTGTACGTCTCCCGCGCGGAAATGATGGGGCCCGGGTCCGGCCTGCTCCGCGTTGCGCCGTGCCCAGGCAATTGCCTCCGGGTTCAGCTCGATCCCGGTGACCAGGGCGCCGCGGCAGGCAAGGGGAACCGAGAAGTTGCCCATGCCGCAGTAGAGGTCAAGCACCTGTTTGCCCGGGAGCGGGGCGGCAGCTTCCAGAACATGGTTGATCAAGCGCTGGTTCTGGGCGGCGTTGACCTGGGAGAAACAGTTCGGGGACCAGCGCAGGACACAGGTGTCGTGCCTCCGGTTGTACGCAACGGCCTGGCGCAGAGTTTTCTGTCCGGACGGCCCGGAAATGAGGGCAAGCCTGTCCCCTCCGGCGAGATAGATGGGCGGGAGTTCAGATCGGGACATGCAGTGGCTGCCCAATGCGGCAGGGTCCGGTTTCTTGTTCCGCCTGGGATGCAGGAGAAGAAAGAGACCATCATCGGCCGGGCTGTGCTGCAGTTCAATTTCGCTGATGTCGCCTTTGAGCCGCCGGGCAATACCGGTGGCAAGAAGCCGGTTGAGCAGCTCATTTAACGGGTCTGCGGCCACCGGGCAGGAACGCAACTCAACAAGGTCGTTGCTCGCGCTCCGGTAGAAACCGATTCCGCCCGCCTCGCTCAGCTTGAGGCGGATCCGGGAACGGTAGCCAAAGGGCTGGGGCGCGGCAACCGCTGGCTGCCGTACTCCTGGTTCAGGCGCAAGACCCGCCCGGCTCAGGGCTTCGGTTACGATTTCCCCCTTGATGCGGATTTGCGCTTCAGCTCTGATATGCTGGAAATCACAGCCGCCGCAGAGGCCGTACATGGGGCATGGGGGTTCCACGCGATCCGGTGAACGCTCGAGAATATCAACCAGTTCTCCCTCGCTGTGGCCCCTGAACTTCCGGGTTTCCCGGACCCGGACAGTTTCGTCCGGTAAGGTGCGGGGCACCAGGATAACTTTCCCGTCCGCCCTGCGGCCCAGGCCGGCGCCGCCGGCTATGATTTTTTCTATCCTGATCGTGTCCAGCATGTTTTTTAGACGTATGTTCCGCGTTGAGGGGCATGTCTCATCCCGGGAGCAATCCGGCAGAGGGTTGCATGAAGGAATCTGCCTGTTTCTGTACCATGAATGCTCACCCCTGTCCGATGAAAAATGGAGCGCCAGCATGTCCGTACAGCGCAAAAGAGAAGCAGCACCGGAAAAATGTTGCGAAATCCGGCGATATTCTTCATGCTGGGCAGGCGGCGCGCTTGTACGGGTGCTGACCGATAATATTTTAATTCAAATACGCGGATGAATTGTGTATTTCTTCTGATATGCGGAACAGGGCAACCATCAAGATACTGATTGTCGATGACGAACAGGTTCACCGGTTCATGCTGCGCAGCATGCTGGGCGAGTGGGGCTGGGACTGTGTCGAGGCGGATGACGGCGCCACGGCGGTGGCCGCGGTTGAGCAGGGTCCCTTTGACGCCATTCTGATGGACGTGCGGATGACGACCATGGACGGCCTGGAGGCGTTGCAGAAGATCAAGGCGATCAATCCGGCCATCCCCGTTGTGATCATGACCGCCTATTCTTCTGTGGATTCCGCGGTTGAGGCCATTAAACTGGGAGCGCACGATTACCTGACCAAACCGCTTGACTTTGATCGGCTGCGCCAGGCGGTCGAGGTGGCCATGCGGCACAAGCAGGGGGGCGAAGGGGATCAGGCCGTTTCCGTTGATCCCGACAGCGGCGAGTCCGGCATGATCGGCAGCTCCAGCCGGATGCAAGATCTCTGGGAGATGATTCTCCAGGTCGCGCCCACGGATGCCAACGTGCTGATCACCGGCGAATCAGGCACGGGCAAGGAACTGGTTGCGTCTTCCCTGCATCACCACAGCGGTCGTTCCGGGCGGCCGTTCATCAGGGTAAATTGCGCGGCCCTGTCCGAGAGTCTGCTGGAATCCGAGTTGTTCGGCCATGAACGGGGGGCCTTTACCGGGGCGGACCGGCGGCGGGAAGGGCGTTTTGTTCAGGCGGACGGCGGCACTCTTTTTCTGGACGAGATCGGCGAGACCAGTCCGGCCATGCAGGCAAAACTGCTGCGGGTTCTGCAGGAAAAGGAATTGCAGCGTGTCGGCGGCCAGGAGACTCTCCGGGTCGATGTCAGGATCATTGCTGCCACCAACCGCAACCTGGAGCAAGAGGTCGCGGCCGGAAGATTCCGCGAAGATCTGTATTACCGGATCAACGTCGTTGCCCTGCATGTGCCGCCGCTCAGGGAACGCGACGGGGACGTCCCCCTGCTGGCCGGGTTTTTTCTGAAACGTTTTGCCCGGAAGAATCAGAAACATACCCGGGGCATTACTCCTGAGTGCATGGATCTTCTGGTGCGATATCCCTGGCCCGGTAACGTGCGGGAACTTGAAAACGCCATTGAACGCGGGGTCATCCTGATGCGGGGCGAGTACCTGGATACGGCCGGCCTGCCCCTGGCCCTGCAGCGATGGGCCGGCGAGAACGAGTCGCCGGAACCTGCGGTTGAACCGGCCACCCTTAAGGATGCGGAGCGGGCCCTGATCGCCAGGACCCTCGAAGAGACGGGCGGCAACCGCAGCGAGGCGGCCAGGCGTTTGCAGATTACCCGTAAAACCCTGCTCAACAAGATCAAGAGCTATGGTCTGGGGTGAGCATGACGTACTACTTCGCAATCCGTCCAGGCGCCGCATCTCCGCGCAGGCGCTCTTACCCGCATAGTCGGCTAGAGCGGCCAGGAACGCCTGCACGAATCTGCCCCACCTGTGCCAGGGTACAATTGTCGGCTCCGCAAAAAGTCGCGCGGGCGGCGGTTTGTGCTGTTACTCATTGATTTTTTTGTTGTACTTGTCAGGTGTCTGGGCTTTTTGACGGGATTGTTCATGATTTTGCCACGGAAAAGTAGAAAAAGATATTGCGCATTATGAAAAAATACTTTTTCGTACACTGGATTTTTTATGGTTCTTCCATCTCTCCGGTATTTTTCGGCGGGATGGTCAGGCAGGAGCGGGGCTTCCTGTCTTTTTTTATTTTGTTCATCTTCTTCCGGGATGGAACGTGCCAAGCGGAGTGACAAAAAATATGCGGACGAATATAGTTCATATCGGCGCAGGTGAGCTGACCTATGAGATTCGCAATATTGTGAACGTCGGTGAAAAACTGCAGAACCAGGGGGTCCACGTCAACTGGGAAAACATCGGTGATCCGGTGGCCAAGGGCGAGAAAATACCGTCCTGGATGAAGGAGATAGTGGTCGAGGCGGTCCGGGACGATTCCACCTATGGCTACTGTCCCACCAGGGGGATACTGGCTACCCGCGAGTTTATCGCGAACCAGGTAAACTCCCTGGGAGGCGCCCGGATCACGCCTGAGGACATTATTTTTTTCAACGGTCTTGGGGACGCCATTTCCAAGATTTTCGGTTTTCTGAAACGCACGGCCCGGGTCGTGGTGCCCACCCCCAGTTATACCACCCATTCGTCCGCTGAAGCGGCCCACGCAGGCGACCGGCCGGTGACCTATATCCTGGACCCGAACCATATGTGGTATCCGGACCTGGAGGATATAGAGAACCATATAAAGTACAACCCGGCCGTGGCCGGCATCCTGATTATCAATCCGGATAATCCCACCGGCGCCGTCTATCCCGAGTCACTCCTCCGTGATATTGTTGAAATCGCGGACAAGAATGATCTGTTCATTATCTGCGACGAGGTGTACCAGCACATCACCTATAACGGAACCAGGTCAGTGCCTCTGGCCACCGTTATCGGTAACAGGGTTCCGGCGATCTGCATGCGGGGCATTTCCAAGGAGATGCCCTGGCCCGGAAGCCGCTGCGGCTGGATCGAGGTGTATAACGGCCACCGGGATCCGATGTTCGAGCAGTATATCAACTCCATCCTCAACGCCAAGATGGTGGAGGTCTGCTCGACCACACTGCCCCAGAAGGTGCTGCCGGCCATCATGTCGCACCCGGAGTACCAGTCCTACCTGGACGAACGGATCAGCCGCTACGAGCGTTTTTCCAATATCGCCTACGATATCCTCAAGGACGTGAAGGGACTCCTTGTGAACCGGACCAACGGCGCTTTTTATATGAGCGCCGCCTTTGTCGACGGGTTGCTCAACAGCCGCCAGACCCTGCCCATTGAAAACGATAGTGTCAGGAAGTCGGTGGAGGACCTGGTTTCCGGTCCCAATGTGGAGCCGGACAAGCGTTTTGTCTACTATCTGCTCGCCTCGACAGGGGTCTGCGTTGTGCCGCTTTCATCCTTTGCCACGGAGCTCCAGGGCTTCCGCATTACCCTGCTTGAACGGGATGAAGCCGAGTTTACCAAGATTTTCCAGACCCTTGCCGCCAGTATCAGGATGTATCTTGAGTCAGCCTAGATCCTGTTCCGGTCAGGATCATAAGCGCTTGCCGTGGCGCGGCAGTGTACACGCGCCACGGTTTTCCGGTTTTTCCCTCTTCGTTGGCCGGCCCGGCCCCTTGACAAGCGTAAACGCCATTCTTAATGTTGCCGACAGATTGACGTCCCCCGGGCCGTACGCTTTGTAACGACTTGAATTCGTGATGTAACCGTGTGCCGGCCGGTGTTCCGGCCCGGTTATTACCCGTTGAGCGTAACCAATCACAGGGTAAAATAAAAAATGTATACAACCGCTTACAGTTGAGCAGGTATTTCCTGAGAAGGAGGAGTGAGACCGTGGTTGAGGAGAATAAGGATCAGAATATTGATACCGGGGCCGTGAATGACGAGCCCGTTGAGACCGGCCAGGACGGGGAGCGGACAGAAGAGGCTGCAACGGACGAACAGGATATTGAGGCGGTTCGTCGCGAGGCGGACGAGGCCCGGGATCAGCTGCTCCGTCTTGCCGCTGAGTTTGAGAATTACAAGAAAAGAATGGAGCGGGAACGCGAAGGGCTTCTCAAGTATGCCGGTGAACAGGTCTTGCGGGAGCTGCTGACGACCCTTGATAACCTTGACCGGGCTATTGAGCAGGGCACGGCCGAGAGCGATGACGCCGCTGCAAAGCTTGAAGCAATGCTCGAGGGAGTTGATCTGACCAGAAAGGGCCTGCTCGCCACCCTGGAAAAGTTCGAGGTGGTTCCCATAGACAGCGTTGGCCGGGAGTTTGACCCCAACGAGCACGAGGCCATGAGCATGGAGGCGGAAACCGGTCTCCCGCCCAATCATGTGGTGCGTGAATTTGCCAGGGGGTATCGCTTCAAGGACAGGTTGTTACGACCTGCCAGGGTCGTGGTTTCCGAGGGGTAAAGAGTATTAAAATACCACAATATTCAAATTCGTATCAGCCTTGACAATACCTGATTGATGCACATTGTAAAAAATGGTTGCGGAAAACCGGATCTGTCGCGCCTTGAGATACAGGGCACGGGGGGACGGCCGGTACGGTTCCTTGGGCAATCCAGGAGTAGAACAGTTGGCTTTGGGTGGTAGACGAAACCAACGGAAAAACATGTACACAAATTGATATACAGAGAAGGAGTGGGAGACCATGAGTAAAATTATTGGAATCGACCTTGGTACAACCAATTCATGTGTTGCCATCATGGAGGGCGGCGACCCGAAGGTCATTGCAAATACGGAAGGAAACAGAACAACGCCGTCAATTGTGGCGTTTAACGATAGCGGCGAGCGGCTTGTCGGCCAGGTGGCCAAACGCCAGGCCGTGACCAACCCGACCAGGACCCTGTTCGCCATCAAACGGTTGATCGGCCGCAAGTTCACCGATCCCGAGGTGAAGAAATCGGTTGAGGTCAGCCCCTTCAAGATCGTTGAAGGAGCCGACGGCGACGCCGTGGTGGAAGTGGACGGCAAGCAGTACAGTTCAGCTGAGATTTCGGCCATGATCCTCGGCAAGATGAAGCAGACGGCCGAGGAGTACCTGGGCGAGACAGTGACGGACGCGGTTGTGACCGTGCCCGCCTATTTTAACGATGCCCAGCGTCAGGCGACCAAGGATGCCGGCAAGATCGCCGGGTTGAACGTGCAGCGGATTATCAACGAGCCCACCGCGGCCTCCCTGGCCTACGGCCTGGACAAGAAGGGCGAGGAAAAGATCGCCGTCTTTGACCTGGGCGGCGGAACCTTTGACGTTTCGATCCTGGAGATCGGCGACGGCGTCTTCGAGGTCAAGGCCACCAACGGCGACACCTTCCTCGGCGGCGAGGATTTTGACATGCGGATCGTCAACTGGCTGGCTGATGAATTCAAGCGGGATCAAGGCATTGATCTGCGGACTGACAACATGGCCCTGCAGCGTCTCAAGGAAGAGGCGGAAAAGGCCAAAATGGAGCTGTCCACGGCCATGGAGACTGATATCAACCTGCCGTTTATCACGGCGGACGCCTCCGGTCCCAAGCATCTGAACCTGAAGCTGACCCGGGCCAAGCTTGAGAGCCTGGTTGACGACCTGATCGACCGGACCGAAGGACCGTGCCAGACAGCGCTCAAGGATGCGGGGTTGTCAGCGTCCGATATTGACGAGGTTATTCTGGTCGGCGGCATGACCCGGATGCCGAAGGTCCAGGAGAAAGTCAAGGCGATTTTCGGGAAGGAGCCCCACAAGGGCGTGAACCCTGACGAGGTCGTTGCCATCGGCGCCGCCATCCAGGGCGGTGTCCTCAAGGGTGATGTCAAGGACGTCCTGCTGCTTGACGTGACCCCCCTGTCACTCGGTATTGAAACCCTGGGTGGGGTCATGACCAAGTTGATCGAGAAGAATACCACGGTGCCGACCAAGAAAAGCCAGGTTTTTTCCACCGCCGCCGACAACCAGCCGGCCGTATCGATTCACGTGCTGCAGGGCGAGCGGGAGATGGCCCAGGACAACAAGACCATCGGTCGCTTTGAGTTGACCGATATTCCCCCGGCCCCGCGCGGTGTCCCTCAGATCGAGGTAACCTTTGACCTGGACGCCAACGGCATCCTCCACGTGTCGGCCAAGGATATGGGCACCGGTAAGGAACAGTCCATTCGGATTACCGCCTCCAGCGGTCTGTCCGAGGAAGAGATCGAGCGGATGAAGAAGGATGCCGAGCTGCATGCCGAGGAAGACCGCAAGCGCAAGGAGCTGGTCGAGGCCAAGAACAATGGTGATTCCATGATCCACATGGTGGAAAAAAGCTTAGCTGAGCTCGGCGACAAGGTTGACGCGGAGACCAAGAGCAAGGTTGAGAGCGAGATCGCCAACCTGAAAAAGGCCCTGGAAGGAGACGATGTCGAGGCAATCAAGCAGGCAACCGAGACCCTGACCCAGGCCTCCCATAAACTGGCCGAGCTGATGTACGCCCAGGCCAATGCCGGGACCGGTCAGCCGGGTGGCGCAGGAGGTACAGGTGGCGCGGCCCCGGGCGGTGACGCGGGCACGACCGGCAACGCATCCTCCGGCCAGGATAATGACGACGTTGTTGACGCCGATTTTGAAGAAGTAAAATAAACATCAAAAAAACTTGAGTTATCAGGGAGGGCGGACCAATTCCGCTCTCCCTTTTTTTTTTCTTTTCGGCTATAGGTATGGAGCAGCGGAACCATCCCTTTTCAGACAAACGACAGGAAGATGAGCATGAAAAGAATACTCTCGGGCATCCAGCCCTCAGGCAAGCTGCATATCGGAAATTATTTCGGCATGATGAAGACCATGATCGACTACATGGAGAACGCGGATCTCTATGTGTTCATCGTTGACCTGCACGCCCTGACTTCCGTGCACGATCGTGACCGGCTCCGCCAGGGGACGCTTGAGGCGGCGGCGGATTTCCTGGCCCTGGGACTTGATCCGGACAAGTGCACCTTCTGGGTCCAGTCGGACGTGCCCGAGGTGTGCGAACTCACCTGGGTTCTCTCGACCCTTACCCCGATGGGGCTGCTTGAGCGGTGTCATTCCTACAAGGACAAGACCGCCAGGGGGATTGCCGCCAGCCACGGGCTTTTTTCCTACCCGGTACTGATGGCGGCCGATATTCTCCTGTTCCAGTCTGAACTGGTGCCGGTGGGCAAGGATCAGAAGCAACACCTGGAGGTGGCCCGGGACATCGCTCTCAAGTTCAACAACACCTTCGGCGAGACCTTTGTGGTGCCGTAACCTGCCATCAACGAGAGTACGGCTCTCATCCCCGGCCTGGACGGTCAGAAGATGTCCAAGTCCTACAACAACACCATCCCCATCTTTCTGGATGACAAGCCCCTGCGCAAGGTGGTCATGTCGATCAAAACCGACTCGACTCCGGTGGAAGAGCCGAAGAATCCGGATACCTGCAACCTCTTTGCCCTGCTCAGGCTCTTTATGCCGCCCGGGCGGCTGGCTGAGATTCGGGATCTGTACGTGAACGGGGGCGCCGCGTACGGTCATATCAAGCAGGAGCTTTTTGAACTGATCCGCGACTACTACAGCGGCGCGCGGGAGAAGAAAAAGGAGTTGCTGGCCGACCAGGGTTTCCTGCGGGACGTCCTGGCCCGGGGCGCGGACAAGGCGCGGCAAAAGGCAACCGATACCCTGGATCTTGTCCGGGACAGGGTCGGGCTGCGTTACTGATGAGAGTCAGTAGAGCGGCAGGGCGGGGAGGCGGTCCTCTTTCCTTGGTTCAGGCTCTTGTCGGATCTCAGCGGGTTGTGCCCTGCCGGTCGTCTTTTTCTTTTTCCTGACATCCACGGCCGCAACCGGCCAGTTTCCCCGCAGAAAGGTTTCTATCGCGTCAAAGAAAACCCCTGGCTGTTCGACATGGCTCATGTGGCCGGCATTACGGATGATCAGCATGCGGGCATTGGGCAGGGCGCGGGTCCAGTCCTCTGACGATGCGGTCGGGATCATGTCGTCCTCGCCATGGATGACCAGGGCCGGGCTGGTGACAACGGAGAGTTCCGGCAGGATGTTCCATTCCCCCAGGGACTGCCAGACCGTGTTGTTTACACTCTGCTGCCGCCGTACCGCATCCACTGGCCCGGAACAGACGTTGCCGCGCATCAGGGCGGCGTTTTCCGGGTTGCTGAAGTAGACCGGAATCAGAAGATCGTAGAACTTCTGACATATTTTCCGGGGCTGGAGACTGGTGAGCCATTTGATCGGGTTAGAAATTAAACGGAATTCTGCCCTGGTGTAGTCAGGGATGCGGTTGATGATCAGTGGGGCAAAGGCACGCATGTGATCGTACGAGGGTGACGCGGCGCAGTGGAGGATGAGTTTCTCAACCCGATCAGGATAGCGTATTGCATAGTAACTTGCCAGAAGGCCGCCCCAGGAGTTGCCGAGCAGGATCATTTTCTCAAGGCCGAAGTGGCGCCGAATGGCCTCCAGGTCTTCGATATGGCGCTCTATGGCG
Organism: Deltaproteobacteria bacterium; assembly: GCA_024278495.1. Classification (GTDB taxonomy): domain Bacteria; phylum Desulfobacterota; class Desulfobulbia; order Desulfobulbales; family Desulfobulbaceae; genus UBA10518. The sequence goes on along the minus strand of JAJRTB010000087.1, from coordinate 321 downwards.
AGGTCGGCCGGGTCGTCCATGAGGTCTGACCGGCCATTACCCCTCTGGTCATAGAAGATGACCCGGTGGTTGGCAATCAATTGCTCAAAATCGGGCAGGATGGAATTCATGGTGTTGCCCGGGCCGCCGTGGACGACAACCAGAGGATTTTCCCCCTGGCCGACAACCTTGTAAAAGAGCCGGACACCGTCATCGGTGGTCACGTAGCCCTGGTCTCCTGCCCGGGCAGGGCAGTTCCCTGCCCCCAGAGCGAAGATCAGAGTGAGAGTCACCGCCAGGATGATATGTTTCACGACCCGGGCGGCCATGTGATCCGGATAT
>JAJRTB010000086.1 GCA_024278495.1 Deltaproteobacteria bacterium | reverse complement strand
CCTTTGCATTATGCGGCAATCTGTATAAACTGGATCTGCTTCTGACCTGTATAAACCTGGATCCGTGAGCGTTCGCCCCGAAGGGCGATGTCGAGTGAGAGCTCGTCTGATTGAGTGAGAGAACAAATACTCCACTTTTTCAATACGTTAGTTGTCAAATCCGCGAATTTTCGTCACGGATTCAGGATAAAATCAAAAATTCCGGCTGGTCACGACGGTAACTCAACGGGTGACAACCCTGATCCGTTTGAATTGCGGTTTGTGGAGATTCTGACAAGTTATGAAAAAAATAAACTGCTGGGAATTTAAAAAATGCGGCCGACAGCCGGGTGGTGACAAGGAGGAGGAACTCGGGACCTGTCCCGCCTCTCTGGAAGAGGCCGCCGACGGACTGAACAGCGGGGTCAACGGCGGCAGGTCCTGTTGGGCGCTTGCTGGAACTCTGTGCGGCAACAAGGTCCAGGGTACCTTTGCCAGCAAACTGGCCAACTGCCTGCAATGTGATTTTTATCAGAGTGTTGTGCGGGAGGAGGGAAGTGAATTTGTCAAGGCCCGTGATATCCTCAAGCGTCTTCAGCAAAAAAACGGCCGGGATTGAAACTGATTTCTTCAGCTTCGTCTTTCCACCATGCCGCCTGATGCACTCCAAATCTGCTTTTTTTGGGTCGTTTCTGTCTGTTCCCCCATATTTTTCTTTTTTTCCTGCGTGTCCAGGCAGGGGAAAGAACAGCTTTTCAGATGTTTCTCTCACAAATAAAGTGTTACTGAGCGCTGATTTCTGATACTATTATTTTCTGGTATCAGTGACGGAAGAAGACGTAATAATCCTGTGACGTGGTGACAACATGGCAGGTAACCGGTTACAGGGTAAAAACCTGCATCCATGAACGTTCATGGATGCAGAAATGAGGAATACGTGGTTTCAGTCCCGGTTTTTCACAGGTCATGGGCAACAGGGTGATGATGAAGACAGGTAAACCCGGGAGGCGGGGTGGTTGTCCCTTACTCCTGCTTTTTGTCGTACTGGGTGTTTTGCTGTCATGTGCGCCCCGGTCTTTCTCTGGAGTTGTCCGGGGCGGGAAAGTTCTTGTTGTTGCCAGTTATCACGCCGGTTACAACTGGGAGGAACAGATAATCAGCGGCCTGAAGCAGGAACTGCCCGGCGTTGAATGGACTGTTTTCTACATGGATACCAAGAGAAACCTGGCCGGTGCTTCCCGGAAGGGCGCCGAGGCCTTCAGGTTGTATCAGGAGATCAGGCCTGACGCGGTCATCACTCTTGATGATAATGCCCAGGATTTTTTTGTTGTCCCGTATCTGAGGGAGAAGGTGGAGACTCCTGTTATTTTTTGCGGGGTCAACGATGATGCCTCCAGGTACGGTTTTCCCGCCGCCAATGTTACCGGGGTGCTGGAAAAGAAGCATTACCGTGAATCTATCAGCTTTGCCCAGTTTATAGAGCCCTCCGTCCGCAAGGTTGCTGTCCTGTACAGGCCGTCACCGAGCAACCGGGTCAACCTGGCCCAGATAGAGAAGGAAAAGGGGACGTATACGGCGGAAATCATTGCCGTCGCCGGGGTGCAGACCGTGGCCGAGGCGATGCGGGCGACGGCTGCTTTTGAAGCTGACGCCGATGCCTTGCTCCTGTTGAACATGTCCGGTCTTGTCGATGATGACGGGAATCGGGTTGAAGGCGAGAGAGTGATCAGGTTGATTACTGAAAAAACAAATCTTGTCACTATCGGGGTCAGCAGCTGGGAGATTGCGGCCGGCGCCCTGGCCGGAGTTGTCAAGTCGGGCGAGGAGCAGGGGCGCCTGGCTGCCGAGCTTCTTTTGGCTCACTGGCAGGGCAGGGGTATAGACGAGCTGCCGGTGACCAGTAACAGGAACGGCCGGAGATCTCTCAACCTGGCCACTTTGAATCGTCTTAAAATCCCCCTGCGGCCTGATATTATTGTCGGCACCAAAATCGTGCCCGGTTCAAGAGATCCCGACTCGTGACCAGACAACATGCTTCCCCCCATCTGGCCGGTCGACTTCTGCTGGCCGCATTCGCCACTCTCGGCCTGACAGCCGTTCTCTTTCTCGGCGCCATCTATTATAATAACCGGGTGAACACCTCTATCTTCCGGCACGTTGATCAGAGTATTGATGATGTTGTCCAGGCCAATGACCTCAACAGAATGCTGGTAGCGCTGGAACTCGATATCCGGGCGTTGATCAATGTTATTCTCAGGGAACCATACAAGCTGGGACAGGCGCGGGAGAACCTGAAAGCGCAGTTCAGGGAGATCAGGCGCAAGGCAGACGCGTGGACGAATGACGAGCCCCGCCGCAAGCTGCTTGAGCAACTGGACCAGTATCGCGGCAGCCTTGATTCGCTGCTGAGGCATTTCGGAGAAATGAACAGCACCCTGTATGAGGTGTATTACTATATAAATAATTTCAATGAACAGTTGGCCTCTATCCAGCAAACCGTCAACCGGTTGCTTTTGGAGCAGGCCGTGCAGGCGAAAAACACCGATGCCCTGCAGCAGCAGTATGTGCTCGCTTCCATTGCCCACGAGGACGTGCTGCAGCTCCATATCCTGGTCAACTCCAGTGTCCGGAGCAGTACTACTGCTTTGCTTGAAGCCTGCGGTAAAAGCGACGCGTCCGGAAAAACCCGCTGCGCCCTGGAAAAGATTGATGTTCTGGACGCATCCCTGCGAACATTGACCGCGGCTGATGGCAGTATAGCGCAGCATGCGGAGAATATTCTTGAGACCATGCCACTGCTGCGCGAAAATATTCAAAATCTGGCGATGAATATCGCGAATATCAATACTGTAAACGAAGAGTTCAGGCGCCGGCGGGACAGGGTGCTGGCACTGCTGGATGCGGTTAATGCCCGGAACAGGGACAAGATACTGTCCATTGAAAAAACCGTGCGTGCCCATGGGGCCCGGAGCAGGCTGGTGGCCTGGCTGATCTCTCTGGTAGTTCTGGCAGTCTCTGCTCTTGGCATGGTCGTGACCAGGAAGATGGCCCGCAGGCTTGAGGAAACCGCTGCTGATGCCATCCGGGCCAGGGAAAAGGTGGATTCCCTGAACACGCGGCTGCAAAAGGAAGTTGATGAACGCAGGAGGAAGGCAGATGAGTTGCGTCGGGCCCGTGATGAACTCGAACTCAGGGTCAGGGAGCGTACGGTTCAGCTCTCTGTCAGCAACCAGTCGCTGGCTGCTGAAATCGAGGAAAGAAAAAAAATTGAATATGCTCTTGCCTCGGAAAAAGAGAGGCTTTCCATAACCCTGCGCAGTATCGGTGACGGTGTTATAACAACGGACACGGACGGCGCGGTGATGCTGATCAACAAGATGGCGGAAAAAATGACCGGCTGGACCCAGGCGGAAGCGATTGGCAGACCGTTGCGCGACGTGTTTCACATTGTCCATAAAAAGAGCGGCGACACCTGTGATAATCCCGTGGATATTCTGTTGCGATCCGGTGCTTATAACATGGGTGATGATACGGTGCTGGTTGCCCGTGACGGCACCAGACGTGATATCTCCGACAGTTGTGCTCCGATCCGTGACCGGAGCAGTCGGGTAATCGGTGTGGTCCTGGTTTTCCGGGATGTCACTGAACGCAGGAGAATGGAGGAGGATGTTCTCAGGAATGAAAAACTCAAGTCAGTGGGGGTCCTTGCCGGAGGTATTGCCCATGATTTTAACAATATCCTGGCTGCGATTCTCGGCAACATCAGCCTTGTCCGGTTGCACCTGGAACAGGACGGGCATGGCGCTGAATCCGACCAGCTTCTTGATAATGCTGAAAAGGCGACGATTCGGGCCCGTAATCTTACCCAGCAGCTCCTGACCTTTTCAAAGGGAGGCGAACCCGTGCGCAGGGTGGAGTCCATTGAGGGGGTCATCAGGGAATCCGCCGATTTTATATTGAGCGGCAGCAGGACCCGGTGTCGGTATACAATCGGGGAGGATCTCTGGCCGGTGAATATCGATTCCGGCCAGATGAGCCAGGTTATTCAGAATATAGTCATCAATGCGCTACATGCCATGCCCGAAGGCGGACTGCTTGAAATCAGGTGCGTCAACCATGTGCATGCCGAGCCCCATCGATTCCCCCTGGCCCCGGGCAGGTATGTCAGGATTGACATCAGGGATGAGGGGTGCGGAATTCCGGAAGAACTGCGGGATAAGGTCTTCGACGCCTATTTCACAACCAAGGATGAAGGCAGCGGCCTTGGCCTGGCCTTGACCCATTCCATTATATCCAAGCACCAGGGGCATATCACGTTCCAGTCGGGCGACTGGGGCACCTGCTTTACCATCATGTTGCCGGCCGTCCCCGCGGATGATGCCGAGGCGGACCCGGCTCCCCGGGACTCGCTCGAGTCAGGGGCAGGCGCGAAGATCCTGGTCATGGATGATGAACAGATGGTCCGGGATATCGCCCGGGACATGCTGCGGTACCTGGGCCATGACGTCGAGACGGCTGCCGACGGCCGGGAGGCGCTGGAAATTTATGCCGGCTGCAAGCTTTCCGAAACGCCGGTCGACATAGTGATAATGGACCTGACCATACCGGGTGGAATGGGCGGCAGGGAAACCATTGACAGGTTGCGGGAGATCGATCCGGATGTCAGGGCCATTGTTTCAAGCGGCTACTCGAACGATCCGGTCATGGCCGAGTACGAAAAACATGGATTTGTCGCCATGATCAACAAGCCGTTCCAGCTCAGGGAGCTGGCCGACACCGTAAGAGAAGTCCTCAGCCGGAATCAGGGCGGGAAGATCAGGAGGGCAGCTGAATAGATTGCTCCGGCGGCAGGTCAGGGTTGGGGCGGTAGAGGAGAAAAGTTTTGCCGATAAGCTGAACCAGGTGCGATCCGGTGCGCTCAGCCAGCATGCGGCTGCCTTCTTTCCTGTCCAGGGGGCAGTTCTGTCCCAGCTTGACCTTGATCAGTTCCCTGGCCCTGAGGACATCCCGGCAGGACTCTATCAGGGCGTTGCTCAATCCTTCCCGCCCCACCAGGACGCTACTCTCCAGATGATGGCCCAGTCCCCGCAGGAAACGTTTCTGTTGACTGTTCAGTGGCCCTGTTCCTGTCATTTTTATTGAACTCCCCCTTTTTTCCGTTTAGAGGGGTGATCCGCCCTCTTTATGTTTTTTTGCGCCACCTGTGCCGGGGCACAGTTGTCGGATTCGCAAAAAGAGTCGAATCCGACGGGTCAGTGTTGTAACTGGTTGTATTATCGTAGTGCTCAGCCAGGATTTTCGATTTTTTACGGGTTCATCACGATTCCGGGGTAATGAAAACGCAGGGGTGTTCCCCCGTGATCAGAGAGATCAACGCAGCAGGTTGGTGAAAATTCTGTACCCGCCGATCCAGGTGCCGATGGAAGAGCCCAGGCCGGTCAGCAGAAAGACCAGGAAGATACGCAACAGTTTATTGTGCCACCAGCCGGAAAAGGTTGCGATGTCGGTTCCGACAGCCTCAAATTCCCTGACCACGGGCGGACGGTTCATGACCTGGACAAAGGCGGTGACGTATCCGGCGCCGATCACCGGGGTCAGGCTGGTAATGGGCGCCGCGGCAAAGGCGGAAATAATGGTTGCCGGATGGGCGCAGGCGATCATTGCCCCTAGGGCTGAGGGGATACCGTTTGCCAGGATCCAGTAGCCCAGGTTGGCGCCCGCGGCGCCCGCGCCTTTTTGAATGCCGATGGCGGCAATGGAAAGGAGAATGGCTCCCGGGATAGCCCAGCCCGCGGTTTTCCAGACCCTGCTGACCGGAGGAATGGTATTTATCTCGTCAAGCCGTTTGCTGTGATCAGCATTGATGACCCGCTGAATTCCCTCCAGGTGTCCGGCGCCGACAACCGCAACCAGGCGTTTGCCGGGGGCCGCCTTTATCTTTTCGGCCATGAAGATGTCCCGTTCGTCTATGAGGACCTCCTTGGCATGGGGCATCACCTCGCCTATTTCATTCATCAGCTCGGAGAGGACATCCTTTTGCCGCAGTTGGGCAAGCTTTTCTTCGTCCAGTTCGGTTTTGTCAAAGAGGCTGGCCAGCAGGGAGGAGAGCAGGTAAAATTTTTTCAGGAAAGGAGTCGCCCGCCAGGCCCGGCGCAGGGTCACTCGGACATCACGGTCACAGAGAACGGTTTGAATGTTCTTGCGCTTTGCAACCTCAGCCGCGGTCAGCAGTTCCGTACCCGGCATGACTCCGAGTTTACCGCCGAGCTTTTTCTGGTAGGACGAGAGGATCAGGTTGACCAGCAGGGTGGAGAGCTGCTTGTTGCGGATAATCGTCTTCAGGTCAAGGCTTTCCCACTGCTTTTTTCCCGACAGCGCCTTGAAACGCTTTTCGTCGAGTTCTATGCAGACGGTGTCAGGCTGTTCGCGCTCAATAACCTCGCGCACCAGGTCGCTTGAGTGTCGGGAGATATGAGCCGTCCCGACCAGCAGGATGGTCTTGTCTTCAAGTCTGACAACAGATACGTCCTCAGGATAATCCCGGGAGGGAAATTCCTTGTTCATAGTGGTTTTTCAGGAAAGGAATCGCAAGGGGAGTCACACTTTTTTGACGACAAGTTTCCTGCCGGGATGGATCAGGTTGGAACGCAGCCGGTTCCACTTCCTGATCTGCTGGGGAGAAACGTTGAATTTTCTGGCAATGGTCCAGAGCGAGTCGCCTCTTTT
>JAJRTB010000085.1 GCA_024278495.1 Deltaproteobacteria bacterium | reverse complement strand
TGGCTGATGGCCTCATGCAGCCTGGGCTGATGACTCCCGGTCAGGATGAACTGCCCCGCCTGCCCGGTCTTGTCCACGATCCCCTGGATATATGAAAGCAGGGCCGGGAGCCTCTGCACCTCGTCCAGGATGCCGCCTCCCGCCATCTGGCTCAAGAAGCCCCGGGGATCTGCTTCGGCCGCAAGCCTGATGTCCGGGTCCTCCAGGGAAAAGTAGGTTTTTCCCTGAAACGTCATCCGGACCAGGGTGGTCTTGCCCGATTGACGAGGCCCCATAATTGTGACCACGGGATACTCCGCGGCGCATTGGATCAATTCTTTTGTCATGTCACGTGCAATCATACCGTAACGATACCTGAAAATTGTGCAATGTGCAACTTTTGACTCCCGATTTTCACAATTTTCGTGTTCTGCCTGGCGATTGAAAATCTTTACTGCATGGCCCACCGGCACATGGAGATGCGCGATATATTCACTCCAAGGCGGATAAATTGTTGCTCCTGCCGATAGAACGGCGGATGATCAACAAACATGCTGCTCAGGATGCGCAAACCCCGGGACAAGGCCAAGGCCGAGGGCGGTGTTCAGCAGGTGGAAGGGGGATACCGGGGCGGCTGGTACCCATCGAAATGACAACCTGAAGAAGCCATGGCAAAAGGACAGCAAACTTGACATGATCAGAAGGAAAACGGTAAGGGACGATCAACAGCGTCGCTCCGCTCCGATCAGGTGGCCGGAATCAGTGGGATACGCGGCAAACACCTTTTTCTTGCGAAATCAGGGCAGGGCGGGTAGGAGTTCTGCTTGGGAATCCTATATGTTATTATGGATCGGTGAAGCAGGGAAGAGTGCGCCTTGGTTGTTCAGGCGGATTGTGGATGACGGGAAGACGGATTGGACCGGGTTTAGCCCCGGATAAGGTTGGATGGCTCTTGATTACGCCACATTGGACAGGCTCCGCCGGGATCACCCGGCCTGGCGGCTGTTGTGTGCCCAGCATGCGCCGCTGGTGGCCGGATTCCTACATCGGGTGTTCATTGAGCCGAATGTCCGCAATCTGCCGCAGTCGGAGCTGAGCGAGGCTCTGGAGGACGAGCTGTTTGTTCTGCGTGAGCAGATGGGTGAGGATGCCTTCCCCGGCACGGCCCGCAGCTATCTCAACGACTGGGCTGCGAACGACAGGGGCTGGCTGCGAAAATTCTATCCACCCGGTTCGGACGAGCCCCATTTCGATCTGACGCCGGCCACGGAAAAGGCCCTGACCTGGCTGGAGGCCCTGACCGCGCGGACTTTTGTCGGCACGGAATCCCGCCTCCTCACCCTGTTCGCCCTCCTGCGGCAGATGCACGAAGGCAGCCGTACAGACCCGCAGGAACGCATCGCCGAGCTGCGCAAACGGCGTGATGAGATCGACGCGGAAATCGACCGCATCAAGGCCGGCGACATCCCGGTCCTGGACGATACCGCGGTCAAGGACCGTTTCCAGCAGTTTCTGCAGCTGGCCCGGGAACTGCTAGCGGATTTCCGGGAAGTGGAGCATAATTTCCGGATCCTCGACCGGCGGGTGCGTGAGCGCATCGCCCGCTGGCAGGGCGGCAAGGGGGAGCTGCTTGAGGAGATCATGAGCGAGCGCGACGCCATTGCCGATTCTGACCAGGGCAGGAGCTTTCGCGCCTTCTGGGATTTTCTTATGTCCCGGTCCCGGCAGGAGGAGCTGACCCGTCTGCTCGAAGAGGTGCTTGCCCTGCCGCCGGTACGGGAGATGGGGCCGGACCCCCGCCTGCGCCGGGTACATTACGACTGGCTCGAGGCCGGCGAGCATACCCAGCGAACCGTTGCCAGGCTCTCCGAGCAGCTGCGCCGTTTCCTCGATGACCGGACCTGGCTTGAAAATCGTCGCATCATGGATATTCTGCGCAACATCGAAACCGGGGCCCTGGCGGTTCGCCGAACGCCCCCGGCCGGTGATTTCATGGCCCTGGACGCCGCCGCGGCAACCATTGAGCTGCCGCTTGAGCGCCCCCTGTACCGGCCTCCGCACAAGCCGGTTATCAGGGGCACCGTGCGGGATGCCGGGGATGCCGAGGTGGACACGGCAATACTCTATGCCCAGGTCGTGGTTGACCGGGCCGGCCTGAAGGCACATATCAGGAAGGAGCTCGGCAGTCGGAGCCAGGTGACCCTGGCCGAGGTGGTGAGCCGCCATCCCCTGCGGCACGGGCTGGCCGAGCTGGTTGCCTACCTGCAACTGGCCGTGGACTGGCCCGGGGCGGCAGTGGACGAGGCGACCGAGGAAGAGGTGAGCTGGCGGACGGAAGAGGGCGTTCTCCGCCGGGCCCGCCTGCCGCGTATTATTTTTCTCGCCGAATGAAGACGGAAATGACGAAAACGGACATGGACAGCGGCCGGGACATGCGATCCGGGCCGTCCCCGGAACTGTCCAGGGTGGTCGTGCCTCTTTTAAGGGGGGTGGTTTATCAGGAGGAGGATCCGGGCCGCTGGAATCTGCTTCTGAAACTTGAGGCCGGGGTGCGTGATTATGTCGCCGTGCTGGGCCTGGAACTGATCCTTGACCGCGCCGAGGGCTACGCCTTTCTGCGTTCCCGTCCGGATGACGGCGGGGAGGCGCCGTCTCCCCGGTTGATCGCCCGGCGTCGGCTTTCTTATCCGGTCAGCCTGTTACTGGCCCTTTTGCGCAAGAAACTGGCCGAGTTCGATGCCGCGGGCGGTGACACCCGCCTGATCCTTTCCCGCGACGAGGTGGTGGAGCTCGTCCGGATCTTTCTGCCGGAAGGCAGCAACGAGGCGAAACTGATCGACCAGGTGGACGCGACCCTGAACAAGATCGCCGCCCTTGGCTTTGTCCGCCGTCTGCGGGGCCAGGCGGACATGATCGAGGTGCGGCGGATTATCAAGGCCTTTATTGACGCCCAGTGGCTGGCCGACTTTGATGAGCGCCTGGCCGGGTATCGGCAACTGCTTGCCGGGGAGGAGACGGGGGACGACCATGGCTGAGCCGATGCTGCTGGATTTTGCCGCCGACGACCGTTTGGCCGGGTTTCGCCTGGAACGGCTCGAGATATTCAACTGGGGCACCTTTGACGGCCGGGTCTGGACCTTGCGGGCGGAGGGCAGGAACGCTCTGCTTACCGGTGACATCGGCTCCGGAAAATCAACCATTGTGGACGCAGTCACCACCCTGCTGGTGCCGAGCCACCGGGTGGCCTACAACAAGGCGGCCGGGGCCGACAGCCGTGAGCGGTCCCTGCGTTCCTATGTCCTGGGCTATTACAAGTCCGCACGCCAGGAGACCATCGGCAGCGCCAGGCCGGTTGCCCTGCGCGACTTCAACAACTACTCGGTTATCCTAGGTGTTTTTCGCAACGCCGGTTACGGCAAGACAGTTACCCTGGCGCAGGTCTTCTGGATGAAGGAGGCCGGGACGCAGCCGGCCCGCCTGTACACGTCCTGCGAGCGTGATCTTTCCATTGCCGCTGATTTTTCAGGGTTTGGCAGCGACATGAGCGGGTTGCGGAAGAAACTGCGGACCGCGGGCGTAGAGCTGTTCGACAGCTTTCCCCCGTACGGGGCCTGGTTCCGCCGCCGTTTCGGTATCGATAACGCGCAGGCCCTGGATCTGTTCCACCAGACGGTTTCCCTCAAGTCGGTGGGCAACCTGACCGAGTTCGTCCGCAGTCACATGCTCGAGCCCTTTGACGTGGCGCCGCGCATCGAAGCGTTGATCAACCATTTCGAAGATCTCAACCGGGCCCATGAGACGGTTCTCGCCGCCAAGCGGCAGATCGACATGCTCACGCCCCTGGTAGCCGACTGCAGGCGCCACCGGGAAATGACGCGGGAGGCGGACGATCTTCGGGCCTGCCGCGATGCCCTGCGTCCCTGGTTCGCCTCCCTGAAACAGGCGTTGCTGGAGAAACGGCTTTCCGCCCTCCGGGAGGAGCTGGCGCGGCATCAGGCCGCTGTTGAGCGGCTTGAGGAACGGCGGCGGGAGCAGATTGGCCGGGAGCGTGATCTCCGCCGCTCCATCGCCGAAAACGGCGGCGACCGTCTCGAGGCCATTGCCGCGGAGATACGGCGTAAGCAGGATGAGCTGGAACACCGTCGCAGGAAGGCCGGCCGACACGGGGAACTGGTCCGGGCCCTGGACCTGCCGGTTGCCGCGACCGAAGAGGAGTTCGTCCGCCTGCGTTCCCGGATCGCGTCCCTGCGCGAGGCCGCCGAAGAGGCCGAGGCCGGGGTCCAGAACAGTCTGAACGAAGCAGGCGTTCTCTTCCACCAGGGCCGCGAGGAATACGAGCGGCTGCAGGAGGAGATCAAAGGGTTGAAGGCCCGGATCAGCAATATCGACGAAAAACAGATCAGGATACGTCACGACCTCTGCCGGGCCCTGGAGATAGACGAAGAAGAGATGCCGTTTGCCGGGGAACTGCTGCGCGTGCGCGAGGAGGAGCGGGACTGGGAAGGGGCCGTGGAACGGCTGCTGCATGGATTCGGTCTTTCCCTGCTGGTGCCGGATCGTCATTACGCCCGGGTGGTCGAGTGGACGGACCGCACCCACCTGCGGGGGCGGCTGGTGTATTTCCGGGTGCGGGAGCGGACCCGGCGCGGGCTGCCCGAGCTGCATCCCGATTCCCTGGTGCGCAAGCTGCAGATCAAGCCGGATTCTCCCTTTTACGACTGGCTGGAACACGAGGTGGCGCATCGGTTCAACCTGGCCTGCTGCCGGTCCCATGAACAGTTCCGGCGCGAGACCAGGGCCGTTACCCGCGCCGGCCAGATCAAGGCGCCCGGGGAACGGCATGAAAAGGATGACCGGTACCGCATCGACGATCGCAGGCGTTACGTCCTCGGCTGGAGCAACGCCGAGAAGATCGCGGCCCTGGAGGAGGAGGCCGGGAGGCGGGAAGCCGGGCTCGCCGAACTCGGCGGTCGGATAAGCGGCCTGCAGGAGGAACAGGCCGGCCTGAAAAAACGGCTCGCTCTCCTCTCCAAGATCGGCGAGTACACCGAGTTCCGCGAACTCGACTGGCAGCCTCTGGCCGGCGACATCGCCCGGCTCGAGACCGAAAAAAAGGAGATTGAGGCTGCCTCCAGCCTGCTCGATACCCTGACGGCTCAACTGCGCGATCTCGAAGAGGAGCTGGCCGGGACAGAAAGCGACCTGGACCTGCGCAAGGACAAACGGTCCAGAACCGAACAGAAGATCGCCGCCGCCGGGGAACTTCTCGAAGAGACCAGGACCGTGGCGGCCGGGGCGGACGGGGAGGTGACCGACCGTTTTGCCCAACTGGCCGGGATGCGGGAAGAGGCCCTTGGCGGGCGCACCCTGACCGTGGAGTCCTGCGACAACCGGGAGCGCGACATGCGCGACTGGCTCCAGGCCAGGATCGACGCCCGGGACAAGAGCCTGAAACGCCTGGGCGAAAAGATCATCAGGGCGATGGCCGATTACAAGAAGGAGTGGCCGGTCGAAACCCGGGAGGTGGATGTGGCCGTGGCCGCGGGCGGTGAATTCGCGGCCATGCTCGACCGGCTCGCGGCCGACGACCTGCCCCGCTTCGAGGAGCGGTTCAAGGAACTGCTGAACGAAAACACCATCCGGGAGGTGGCGAACTTTCAGTCCCAGCTTGCCCGGGAACGGGAGACCATCAGGGAACGCATTACCCGGATCAATGAATCCCTGACCCGGATCGATTACAACCCCGGCCGTTACATCCGTCTCGAGGCCCAGATGAATCTTGACGCCGATATCCGTGATTTCCAGGCCGAGCTGCGGTCCTGCACCGAGGGCGCTCTCACCGGTTCGGATGATACCCAGTACTCCGAAGCCAAGTTCCTGCAGGTGAAAGGTATCATCGAGCGGTTCCGGGGCCGGGAGGAATCTTCGGAGCTGGACCGGCGCTGGACCGCCAAGGTGACCGATGTCCGCAACTGGTTCGTCTTTGCCGCCAGCGAACGCTGGCGCGAAGACGATAAGGAGTATGAGCATTACGCCGATTCAGGCGGCAAGTCCGGAGGGCAGAAGGAAAAGCTCGCCTACACCGTGCTGGCCGCCAGCCTTGCCTACCAGTTCGGCCTGGAATGGGGCGAGGTGCGCTCCCGCTCCTTCCGCTTCGTGGTTATTGACGAGGCCTTTGGCCGGGGCTCGGATGAGTCGGCCCAGTACGGCCTGGAACTCTTTACCCAGCTCAACCTGCAGCTTCTGATCGTCACCCCGTTGCAGAAGATTCACATCATCGAACCCTATGTGGCCTGTGTCGGCTTTGTCCACAACGAAAACGGCCGCAACTCAGTTCTGCGCAACCTGAGTATCGAGGAGTATCGGGCCGAGAAAGAGCGGCTGAAGCAATGAAATGGACCTCTCCGGCGGATATCAGGGCCCAGGTGCAGAAGCTCTGGGACCGTGGCAGGATTCTTGCCTCTCTGGCAGGCGGGAAGCCGGTCTTCCCCGGGAAGATGACGCTGAAGCGACCTTCCTCAAAAGAACTCGCCGACCGGTTCGCCGAGGTGCGCGACTGGATTGCCGTTCTCCGGGACGCCGCCGGCCCCTACCGCATCGTCTGGCGCCGGGTGAACCACCGGATCCTCGGAACGAACGATCTGCCGGCGGAAATATGGATTGACACCCTTGACGACGCCCTGGCCCTGATCGGCAAGCGCCGGGCGGCCGCGCATTTTGCCAATCTGGTGGAGACGACCGGGGAACGGCTGCCCGAGGCGGTTCCCTGGCTGGCAAAACGTCCCCTGGACGCTCTGGAACTGGCAGGGGAATGGCCGTTGCTGCTGGACATTGCCGTCTGGCTGCGGGAGCATCCCAGGCCCGGCATCTACCTGCGCCGGATCGACTTGCCCGGTGTCCATACCAAGCTGATCGAAAAACGGCGGAAGGTACTGGCGGAGCTCTTTGACCTGGTCCTGCCCGACAGCGCCATTGACCATGCGTACACGGGCGTCGGCGGTTTTAACCGCCGTTATGGTTTCAGGGACAAACCGGCCCGGATCCGTTTCCGGCTCCTGGACCCGGAGATCCGACTTCTGCCCACTGACTCCGGCCGGGATATTACCGTCACGGCGGCGGCCTTTGCCGGGCTCGATGTGCCGGTGAGCCGGGTGTTCATCACTGAAAACGAGATAAATTTTCTCGCCTTTCCGGACGTGCCGGAGGCCCTGGTGCTCTTCGGAGCCGGGTATGGTTTCTCCCATCTTGCCTCGGCCTCCTGGCTGCAGACCAAAAAAATATACTACTGGGGCGACATTGATACCCACGGATTCGCCATCCTCAACCAGTTGCGGAAGTTTTTTCCGCATGCGGTTTCTTTTCTCATGGATCAGCAGACCCTGCTGGATCACCGGCAGCTCTGGGGCAGGGAGGCGCGGCCGGAAACAGCCTCTCTCACCCGTCTGCACGACGCGGAACGCGCCGTGTACGACCGGTTGCGGCAAGACCACTGGGGCGAGCGGGTCCGGCTTGAGCAGGAACGGATCGGGTACGCGGCCCTGGCTCGTGCGCTTCAGCGCCTGGTTTGACCGTGCCTGGAAGCATGGGGTTTCAGGCGTCTGAACACGCATCTCCCCTGGAGCGGAAGAGCGGGAAGGATTGACGGTTTGAAGATACCTGGATCCGTGGCGAAAATTTGTGTTTCCGTCAATAAACCTCCTGAAAAAATGAATTATCCGGTCTCACATTCAGCTCGATAAATATTCACCCGGTGCCGCTCTTCGGGCCGCGGGTGGGCGCTCACGGATCCAGGAGATATTCAGGGGATCTACGGCTTGATCGGGCTGGTGATATTGGTGTGGCGCAGGACCACTATGGTGTCGCCTTCCCGGAAGGTGTAGTCCGGGTCCGGGGTGTAGATATAGTTGTCCTCGTCCTTTTTTTTCAGGGAGATGACCTGGACCTTGTGCTTGCGGGGCAGGTCAAGTTCCCGCAGGCTTTTGCCGGCCCATTTTTCGACGGTCAGTTCCTGGAACGAAACCTCCGGGTCAAAGGCCGCGTACTGCAGGAAACCCGGAATGGCCACCTTGCTGGCCAGTTGGATTGCGGCCATCTGCTCCGGAATAATCACTTCGTCGACCTGCAACTTCTGGAGCAGTCGCTGGTGGTCCGGGTTGACCGCCTTGACCCAGACCTTGGGGATGTCCATTTCCTTGGCAAACATGGCGATCATGGTTGAGGCGGCTATGGAGTCGCCCACGCTGATCAAAACATGGGAGACCTCGGCCAGGCCGATCTGCGCCAGGGCGTCCGGGTTGGTGGCGTCCGCCTTGTAGACCTGGTTGAGGGTGTCCCGGGCCTTCTGTACCCGGAGTTGACTGTTGTCGATGCCGATGACGGTGTGGCCGAGTTCGACCAGGGTTTTGGCAAAGTAAAAGCCGAATTTGCCGAGTCCGATAACAGCGATTTCCTGTTGCATTCTACAATTCTCCTTAACCTATGAGCAGGTCTGCTTCCGGCCGGGAAAAGGGTTCCCGCTGCTGCAGGGTATGCAGGGCGCCGATAAACAGCAGGGGCCCGAGCCGGCCGATGAACATGAGCGCGATAATAATATATTTGCCGGCCGGGGACAGGGCCGGGGTCAGACCGGTTGAGAGTCCCACGGTACCGTAGGCTGAAATGACTTCAAAGGTGATTTCCAGAAACCGGCCCCTGGTTTCGCCGTGCGGCAGGGCCCCGGTCTCTGTGATGCAAAGGAGCAGCACGGCCGTAGTGATGATGATGGTGGAAAAGGCAAACAGGGCCAGGGCCCGGCGAACCGTTTCCCGGTCCGCCGCCATCCGGCCTATCACGACCTGTTCCCGGTCACGCAGTTCGGTGGTGACAAAGGCCAGCAGCACCCTGAAGGTCGTTACCTTGATGCCGCCGCCGCAGGAGCCGGGCGAAGCGCCGATGAACATCAGCCCCATCATGATCAGCAGGGTGACGTTGGTCAGGTCTGCTATGGCCACGGTGTTGAAACCCGCTGTCCGGCAGGTAACCGATTGAAACAGGCTGGTCAGCACCGCGCTGGTCAGGCTGATATCGGCCTGGCGCATCATGCTCTCGACAATGAAGAGCAGGATCGCGCCGACCAGGATGAGCATGGCGCTGGTCTGCAGAACGACAACCGAGTACCAGGTCAGCCGCCGGGTGTTGTTCGGGGTTTTCGGGTTGAAACGGGCCGCGATCAGGCGGCCCGCGTCAACCATCACAAAAAAGCCGATACCACCGAGAATAATCAGCCCCATGAACACCAGGTTGACCGCCGGGTTACCGGCCCAGCGGCTCAGGCTGTCGCCGTACAGGGAGAAACCGGCATTGCAGAAGGCCGACACCGAATGAAACAGGGCGG
>JAJRTB010000084.1 GCA_024278495.1 Deltaproteobacteria bacterium | reverse complement strand
GGCCCCCTCGTTCCGGCACAGGGCGCTGAAGCCGTCAAGCCCCTCGATGTCGCCCGAGATGACCACCTGTTTTTCAGAGTTATGATTGGCCAGGGCGACCCGGCCCCCACCCGCATATCCGGCGAGCAGGGATTCAAGCTGCTCGCAGGTCAGGCCGAGCACGGCCCGCATGCCGCCCGGATGGGACCGGCCTTCCCGCTCCATCAACTCGCCGCGGCGGGTGACCAGGGCCAGGCAGTCCCCGGGGCCGACAATACCGGCTGCGCACAGGGCACTGTATTCGCCCAGGCTGTGACCGGCAAAACAGGCCGGCCGCAGGGTGGGCAGGGCTTTTCGCAACTGTTGCCAACAGATCAGGTTGATGACGGTCAGGGCCGGCTGCAGGTGCAGCGCCCTGGTCAAGGCCTCAATGGGGCCGTCGATGCAGAGTTTCCGCAGGGGGAAACCGCTGACCTCCCGGGCCGTTTCCATAAGGGCGCGGGCATCGCCGTCGCGATCGAGAAACTCCCGCCCCATGCCCACATACTGAGATCCCTGACCGGGAAAAATCACTGCTGTCTTTTTCATAAACCTCGTGTTATCAAGCCGTTTTCTGTTGATCTTTTTCAAAAAATAAACTGTAGACCAGGAATAGCCCCACCCCTACGGTAATGGCCGAATCGGCCACGTTAAAGGCCGGCCAGTGACGGCTCCCCAGGTAGAAGTCCAGGAAATCAACCACCGAACCCAGGCGTACCCGGTCAACCAGGTTGCCGATCGCCCCCCCGGCGATCAGGCCGAGACTCACGGTGTAGCAGACGGACTTCTCGCGCAGACGCCACTGCAACACACCAATCACGACCAGGGCCGTCACGGTGACCACGATAAAAAAGACCTGCCGCCACCAGACCGGGCCGGACAACAGGCCAAAGGCCACCCCGGTGTTGGTCAGGTAGGTCAGGTTAAAAAAGCCGGGGATAACGGACCGGATCTCGAAGAGGGAAAAATTTTGGACCAGCCACAGTTTGCTTACCTGGTCGAAAACGACGACCAGGACGGCCAGAAAGCCGAAGAGCAGGGATCGCACCTTAACCCCCCAGGACCCGGACGACTTCCGCGCAGCGCCGGCAGAGATTCGGATGGGCGTCGTCCCGGCCGACGGTAGCGTCAATCGTCCAGCAGCGCTCGCATTTCCCGCCCGGCGCCGGCCGGACGGCGATCCTGAGCCCGCTCACCTCTTCGGCCTCGACAACCTCAAGGCCGGCAATCCCAGCCAGGTCCGCTTCTTGCCGCAGGCTTGAAACAATGCAGATTTCCCGGAGCAGCTCCCACTTGTCGGCCAGGAATTCGGCCGTCTCTCCCCCGGCCCGCACCAGGACCTCGGCATCAAGGGACAGGCCGATCACCTTGTTGCGGCGGGCCGCCTCCAGGACCTTGGTGATCTCGCCGCGGATGGCCAGCAACCTGGCCCACCGGCCGGCAAAGGCCTCGGTGGTCCGCAGATCATCCACTGCCGGAAACAGGGCGAAGAAAACAGACTGCTCGACCGGCTCGTCCGGCCCCTGCCCCTGCAAATGTTCCCAGGCCTCGGCCGCGGTGAAGCTGAGGATCGGGGTCATCAGGCGCAGCAGGCCGTCCAGGATCCGGTAAATGACCGTCTGCGCCGCCCGGCGGCCCGGCGCATCGGGCAGCGAGACGTAGAGGCGGTCCTTGAGCACATCGAGATAAAGACTGGACATGGTGGTGCCGCAGAAATTATGCAGGGCGTGATAGACCGCATGAAATTCATAATCCATGTAGGCCTTGACCACGTTGCGCGTCAGGTCGGCAAAACGCCCCAGGGCCCAGCGATCCAGCTCGCCCATGGACTCGATTGCGACCGTATCCGCAGCCGGGTCAAAATCATAGAGATTGCTCAACATGAAACGGATGGTATTGCGCATCTTGCGATAGGCATCGGAAACATGCCTGAGGATCTCGTCGGACACCTTGACATCATCGCGGTAATCCTCGCTGGCCACCCAGAGCCGCAGAATCTCGGCACCGTACTTGTCGATCACCTCCTTGGGGGCGACCACGTTGCCGACACTTTTGGACATCTTCTTGCCCTGGCCGTCCACCACGTAACCGTGGGTCAAGACGCCTTTAAACGGGGCCCTGCCCCTGGTGCCGACCGAGGTCAGGAGAGAACTCTGGAACCAGCCCCGATGCTGGTCACTGCCCTCAAGGTAGAGATCGGCCGGCGACTCCAGCTCGGGCCGGGCCTCGCAGACCGCTGCGTGACTGACGCCCGAATCGAACCAGACATCGAGGATATCATCCTCCTTTTCAAACTCCGTGGAGCCGCAGGCGCCGCAGACCGTTCCCGGCGGCACGAATTGCGCGGGCTCGTACCGGAACCAGGCATCCGCCCCCTCTTTTTCAAACAGCTCCTCAATCCGCCGGCAGACCGCCCGGTCCTTGAGGATATCGCCGCACCGGGCGCAGGTCAGCACGGTCAGGGGCACGCCCCAGCTCCGCTGGCGCGACAGACACCAGTCCGGCCGGGCCTCCAACATGCCGGTGATCC
>JAJRTB010000083.1 GCA_024278495.1 Deltaproteobacteria bacterium | reverse complement strand
TTCTGTCTCTGTTACGGCAGAAAACTTACCATTCCTGTAACGTGACGACAACAGGTTGATACAGGATATTCCCGGATCCGGGAGCGTTCACCTCCGGCCTGCAGGGCGACAGGGATGAACGCTCACGGGTTCAGGATATTGAGCAAAACGGATCGTACTCCCTGCACTGTTCACGCAAAACCATACAAAGGCGCCGTCATGTCCGTTCATGTTTCCCGCTTTTTCCTGACCGTCCTGATCCTGCTCAGTTCGGCTCCCCTTTGCCCGGCTGAAGAATTTCCCTACCGCAAGAATTATCCGGACGTGCCGGTGATGGAGCTCAAGGCCGTCCACGATCTGTACAAAAACGACAGGGCTCTCCTGCTTGACGCCCGGACCAAGGTGGAGTTTGACACCATCCATGTCAAAAACGCGATTCATCTGGACTTTGCCAAGCAGGACTTTCACGACAAGCTGCAGGCGCTCAGAAACGATAATCCCGACCGAGCGATCATTATCTATGACAACGGCATCACCTGTCTGAAATCCTATATCGCCGTTCAGGACGCAGTGGACGAAGAAATGACCGGGGTCTATGCCTATGATGGCGGCATCCAGGCCTGGGCCGAGGCCTATCCGGCCGACACCCTGCTCATGGGCGAAGTGATCCGGAACCCGGCGACGCAGCTTATCCCCTACGATGAGTACCTCAAGATATCCCTGCCCTTTTACGAATTCAAAAACAAGTTCGCGGCCGCGGCCAATGCCAAGGTGATCGACGCCCGCGATCCCAAGCAGCGGACAAAAAAGCTGCCGGGCTTTGAGAAGGCCCTGCTCATTCCCCCGGACAAGCTGATCAGCAACATCATCAGCAAGGGGCGGCTGAAGGAATCCCAGCTCTTTATCTTTGACCAGGTCGGCCGCCAGGCCCGCTGGCTCATGTACTACCTGGAAAAACACGGCTACCACGACTATTACTTTCTGGCCGGCGGCGCCACCTCGGTTCTGCAGGAACAGCACTACCGGTAAAAAGGTCTGTTCGCCCGATCTCTGCGCCGGGCTCAAAACCTTCCACCCCCCCGGTTCCGATTATCCGGGCCAAAACAGCAGGATTGTGGTAGGTTTGCAACTGACAACACGAGTGCGCGCAAACGGTTGAGCGCCCCTCTGTCCCCAGGACAATCCATCACGCCTCTGACACAGGACATTTCATGGCCCGAACAAATTATTCGTTTGAAAAACGCAAAAGAGAGCTGGCAAAGAAAAAAAAGAAAGAAGAAAAGAGACTGCGCAAGCTGGAGAAAAAAAACGCGGCCAAGGATGTGGAAGCCCCCCCGGCCGGGGAAGAATAACCTCTCACATCCGGCCGGCGCCCCTGAGAGTGCTTAACAACCATCGAGGTCGAAAAAACGGATGGCTGGACATCCCGTGAGGGATGTCGGTCACGGGGTGAAGAACCCTGCGTTTTCATTACCTCGGAAGTGTAACCTGGCACAGGTGAACGCTCACTGATTCAGGCCTTGACCACGGCCAGGGGGTTGAGTGTCGTGACAACCTCGACCAGGTCTTCCTGGCTGCTGATCACCTGGCCGATATCCTTATATGCCCCGGCCGCTTCATCCAGGTCCCGGCGGGAGCGGATCGAGTGGATAATGCCGAGACGATCCAGCTTTTGCCGCTCCCTGCGCAGATCGAGACGCCGCCTGGCCTCCTTGCGCCCCATTCTGCGCCCGGCCCCGTGTGAGCAGGAACAAAAGCTCTCCGGGTTACCCAGTCCCCTGACGATATAACTTGGCGCCCCCTGGGAACCCGGAATGATCCCGGTTTCCCCCAGCCGGGCCCTGGTGGCGCCCTTGCGGTGGACGATCACCTCCCTCCCGAAATGGTGTTCCGCGGCCGCGTAGTTATGGGCGATGTTGATGCGGGAGGAAAACGAGACAGGCGCGCAGGTGGAAACAAGAGCATCCTGGATCACCTCCATCATCAGGGTCCGGTTGGCCAGGGCAAAGTCAACGCAAAAGCGCATCTCGGCCAGGTAGGTCCGGCCTTCGTCCGAATCACACGGAAGCCAGGCCAACTGCCATTTCGGATTCACTTCCGACTTCCAGCGTTTGTTCAGGTCCGCGGCCAGCCGGTTGTAATGGCCGGCCACCTTCAAGCCCAGGTTGCGGCTGCCGGAATGGACCATAATCCAGATATATCCGTCATTGCCCCGCTGGATCTCGATGAAATGATTGCCGCCGCCCAGGGTACCCAGCTGGGTCAGAGCGTTTGTATACTCCCGACTGACCACGGGCAGCTCTCCCAGGCGGAACCCCTCTGGCAAGGCGGGCATGCGCGATTCGTCCCTGGGCCTGTCGTGGCGCTTGAAGCCCAGAGGAATCAGGCCGCGGACAGCGGCCATGATCGTTTTCAGCCGGTCCCGGTCAAGAGAGGTCAACGATGTCCGCACGGCGCACATGCCGCAGCCGATATCCACCCCGACCGCGTTGGGCACGACCACGTCGTCGGCCGCCATAACTCCGCCGATGGGCATGCCGTAACCCAGGTGGGCATCCGGCATGAGCGCCACATGATGAAAGACAAAAGGCAGGTTGGCCAGGTTCCGGGCCTGGGCCAGGGTCCCCTCTTCCAGTTAATCAAGCCAGAGCTTGATCGGCACTTTTTCCGAATCAATAATTTTCCGCATTCCATTAAGGATAACGGGATGCGTCCGCTTTTTCAAGGGGCAGAGCCAGGCTCCGCGCCGCCCCTGGCCAATTCATGTTGGAGACAAGGATAACTCACACAGGCCCCTCCCGTGACGAAAGGCAAAAAAAACGGGGCCCGAAGGCCCCGCTATGCACAATGCAGTAAAATTGCTAGCTTTGAGCCGGTATATACCGGGTAAGGGGACAGTTCCTGCACCCCTTCTCCGGCAGGTCGGTATGGTCATGGACCCTGGCAACAATATCCTCAACCGCGGTCCTGGTGTCGGGATAGAGGTTTTCCATGCCGATTTTTGCCAGCAGCCCGGTCCGTTCCATAACGGCCATGACCTGGCCCTTGACGCCGGACATGGCAAAACCGAGGTTGGCGGCCCGGACCCGGTCCACCAGCAGGGCAAGGGCCTCCTCGCCCGAGGCGTCCATATCGTTTATACCGCGGGCGTCCAGGAGGATATAGCGCAGATCCGGCTGCTCGGTTCTGAACCTGGCCACCTGCTCATCCAGGTAGCTGGCATTGGCGAAAAACAGGGCGCCGTCAAAGCGGACAACCGAGATATGGCGACACCCCTTGAGCCGGTAATGCTCGGAGCTCTTGAGCACGTTCTCCTCGTTCATGGACAGGCTGGCCACGACCGGCCGCATGGACTTGTAGAGAAACACGCCCATGGACAGCGCCACCCCGACCATGATGCCCTTGTCCAGATGCGGGGCAAAGGCCAGGGTCACGAAAAAAGTGATGATGGAGATGGCGCCGTCATACCACTGGGCCTTCCAGGAATGGACAAAGCCGCGGACATTGACCAGGCCGATAACCGCCATCATGATAACCGCCGCCAGGACCGCCTGGGGAAGGTGATAGAGAAGCGGGGTCAAAAACAGCAGGGTAATAACGACCATCAGGGAGGTGACCACCGATGAGATACCGGACACCGCCCCGGCCTGCAGGTTGACCGCGGAACGTGAGAAAGAGCCGGAAACCGCATAACTGGACCCGATGGAGCCCAAAATATTGGCCAGCCCCTGGCCGATCAGCTCCTGGTTGGGATCAAGTTTCTGACCGGTCTTGGCGGCCATGGCCTTGGCAATGGCGATGGCCTCCATGAATCCCAGCAGGGAGATGATGATAGCAGTGGGCAGCAGTTTAAAAAAGGTCTTGACGGTCAGATCCGGCATGGTCAGGGTCGGCAACCCTTCGGGGATCTTGCCGACCACGTCGCCGCCGCCCATGATTTTCAGGTTGCTCAGCTCAAGCGGTGAATTCTTGACCCTGATGCGCCACACACCGCCGTCGGTTTCCAGGCCCGGCGGGATAGACTCCTTGGGATAAAAAACGTAAGTCTCGCCGTCCCGGACCGCCTCAAATTTGAGGTGACGGAGCTCATAGCGGATATCCTGGGCCAGTTGCTTGGCCTCGTCCATCCTGGCCGTGAGGATATTGACCTCTGCCTCTTTCTCAATAAGTTTTATCGACGAGACCGGACCGCTTTTCCCCTCCTTGCGGAGTTCATCAATCAGCAGGCCGACCTTGGCCCGCTGCTCACCGAGCTCCTTTATCCGGGCAACGGCCTGGTTGAACTCAACAATTTTTTCTTCAAGTCCCGGCATCTGGACCGCGTCAACCGGGACATATGCGTCCTTGTTATAGCCGGTGAAATAAGAGATAAGGGTGGTGATCAGGACCGCTGCCAGAACATTGGGAATCCTGGGATTGATCCGCCGCAACACCACCATGATCACCACGGCGCCAATGCCGTAGAGCAGGGTTGTAAAATGGGTATAATCCATGGCAGCCCTGGCCACCCGGATCATGGTCTCGTAGTGATGAGGCGCCTTATCCACGTAGACCCCGAAAAACTTGGAAAACTGGGACGAAGCAATGATGATGGCCGCGGCATTGGTAAAGCCGTTGACCACCGGATGAGACAGGAAGTTGACCACCAGGCCGAGGCGCAGGACGCCCAGGGAGAACTGGAAGATACCCACCACCAGGGCCAGGACGATTGAGTAGGCGATGAACTCAGGCGACCCGGCCGTGGCCAGGGGTTCAAGAGAAGCCGCCGACATGAGCGAGACCACCGCGACCGGGCCGGTGGCCAGCTGGCGGCTCGAACCGAACAGGGCCGCCACCATGGGAGGCAAAAAGGCCGCGTACAGGCCGTAGTAGGCGGGCAGGCCGGCCAACTGGGCATAGGCCATTGACTGCGGAATCAGAACCAGGGCCACGGTTACACCGGCAACCAGATCGGCCTTGAACGCACTTGTTTTGTAGTCCTGGAACCAAAGCAAGAAGGGAAAGAATTTGAATATCATCTGCTGCTCACCTCACATGAAATAAAAAATAAAAAAAGAATGAAAAGAATAAAATTGTTGCAAAATTAAACGATTCAGCCCCAGAACCCCGTCATTCAGACGCAACTATCCTGCAAGGCGCCCCTCTCCGGAGTTCACCTTTCCCACACAGGACCCGCCCTGTAAATATGTACAAGTGGAAAGACTGAAAGAATACTGCGTATTGTTTTGTAATCATGCGCCCTCTTTCTGAAAAAGTCAAGAAAAAAAGCCCTGAAACTGAATGGCCGTTCAGGTGCTAAAGGGGCGGCAGAATTGATGTTTCGCGTTGTTTTGCCGGGGTAAGGGCGTGGGAGGGCGGGACAGCGGGATCAGCCCGGGGCCATGGTGCCGTTGTTTATCATTCCGGGATGAAACCGTTCAAAACGGTTTCGCCCCTTTTTCTTGGCCTCGTACATGGCGATGTCGGCATGGCGCAGCATGGTGTCGGCATCCTGGCTGTCCATCGGGTAGATACTGATACCGATGCTGGCCCCGATCTGACACTCATGTCCGGCAACCACTATGGGTTCATTGAGGACCTCGATTGTTCTCCGGGCCACGAACTCCGCGCCCTCTACAGAGGGAGTGGACTCGAGCAGGATAACAAACTCGTCGCCGCCCAGCCGGCAGACACTGTCTGAGGAGCGCAGCATCCCCTTGAGCCGGTCAGCGACCTCCAGGAGAACGCGGTCGCCCACGGAATGGCCGTACTTGTCGTTGATCGGCTTAAACCGGTCAAGATCAATAAACAGCAGAAAGATCATCCTGTTCTGGCGTTTGGCCAGGGAGATGGCCTGGGGCAGACGCCGGTTGCAGAAGTTGCGGTTGGGCAGGCTGGTCAGGGAGTCATGGTTGGCCATGTACCGGATCATCTCGGCGGCCTGCTGCCGCTCGGTCACGTCCTGGAACATCAGGACCGCGCCCATGACCATGCCCGACTCAAGGATCGGGTTTGAGCGGCAGTCCGCCGGAAAATGCGTCCCATCCTTGCGCAGCAGGCGCAGCTCGTCGTAATAAAAGGAATCCTTGGGCGCGCCTTCCCGGAAAAAGGGGCAACAGTCCACCTCGAAATCCTCGGTCCCGGGTTTGGAGGCTTTAAAGATTTCCCGGTAATGCCTGCCAATGACCTCCTCCTGGGTGTAACCAAGCATCTTGAGGGCGGCCGGGTTGACAAAACTGACGCGCTGATTTTCATCAAGACCGCAGATACCGTTTGCCGCGGCCTCCAGGATCATCCCGTAATTGCGGCTCATCTCCTCGATCTCGCGCCGGGCGTGGTCCGCGCTGATGATATAGCGAATGCGGTTGCGCAGGACAGACCACTGGATCGGCTTGCGGATCAGGTCTACCGCGCCGGCGTTGAAAGTCCGGTCAACCGATTCCTCGTCATCAAGGGCGGTAATCATCAAAACCGGCGGCGGAACGGGCAGCAGGGATTTGAGATGCTCGCAGACAGACAGTCCGTCGATACCGGGCATGGCGATATCCATGATCACCAGGTCAAAGGACGATTCCCGCAGTCGGGCAAGGGCCTGATCACCGTCAGCCGCTTCGGTGACGCGGTATCCCTCCCCTTCCAGAAACTGGCGCAGCAGCATGCGCAGGATATCGTCATCATCAACGACCAGGATGGATGGAGATTTCTTGAATGATTTCAAAACCATCATTACTCCATAGCAAAATAATTCGTACCCCGTCACAGGGTTTGTAACTATGCGATTCTACCTACCCGAAATTTGTAAATGGTCAGGGGGGCCGCAGATTCGTGAAGGCGCGGCTGACCGCAGGTAAGCGACCGCAGGGAGACTCCGATATCCGGCTGTGCGGGCAGTCACGACCGTGCGAAGATGCGGTGCCCCTGATCACCTGCAATAATTCCTCTTTCAGCCAAGCTCTTCCGACAGAAATTCCACCACCCTGTCGGCCGCCGGCCCGATTTTGCCCAGAAGCAGATCTATCCCGTCAAGCTTACGGACCCTGGCCATATTCTCGACCCGCATGCACAGGTTGGCCAGGCCGGCCGCGCCGAACTGGCTGCTGCTGCCCTTGAGGGTATGAGCCAGCCGCCGGACCGTTTCATAGTCGGACTTGCCCGCGGCCTCCTCCAGTTTCTCCAGCCGGCCGGGCAGGGACTCGAGAAACACCCGGATGACCGGACGGATATCCCCCATGTTGCGTTTGAGCTGCTCAAATGCCCTGGTATCGATGGGATCGGGTTCCCCGGACTCGTCCACATGCAGGTCTTCCTGATCGTGTTCCTTCACCTGAAGAGGGTGCCGGTGCACAATGCGCAGGTCAAACCCGGGCAGCCAGTTATCCACCACCTCCTGCAGCTTATCAAAGTCAATGGGCTTGACCAGATGGTCATCCATTCCCACCTCTTTGCACCGCTGCCTGGTCTCGCTGGTCACATCCGCGGTCAGGGCGATGATGACAGGGCAGGTTCGTTCCTGTTTCACCGCCGTCTCGTGGATCTTTCTGGTGGCGGCGAATCCATCCATGACCGGCATCTGGCAATCCATAAAAACCAGATCATAATGGGAGCGGGCAAACATCTTGACCGCTTTTTTCCCGTTTCGCGCTACCTCAACCCGTGCCCCGGCCCGCTCAAGGATCGTTTTCAGAACAAACTGGTTGGTCGCATCGTCCTCGACGACCAGAACAAGGGGAGCGGATGATGCTTCACGGCACGCCTTCTCATTTCGGATATCCTCCTGCCCCGGCGTCGCAATATCCAGAATTTCCAGTTGTTCAACATTTACGCCGGCTCTGCCCGCCGGCGCCAGGGGCAGGTCAAACCAGAAGGTGCTGCCCCTGCCCGGACTTGACCTGACCCCGATCTCCCCGCCCATAAGCTCAACCAGTTTCTGACAGATCGACAACCCCAGACCGGTGCCGCCGTAGCGCCGGGTTGAAGAGCTGTCCACCTGGGAGAACGGTTTGAACAACCGGTCAAGCTTGTCAGCGGGAATGCCCGGCCCGCTGTCCCGGACTTCGAAATGGAGCAAATCCCGGCCGGTATCGCTGCGTCGAACCCGCACCCGCAGGATAATCGCGCCCCTGTCCGTGAACTTGATGCCGTTGCCCAGGAGGTTGACCAGGATCTGCCTGATCCGGTAACTGTCTCCCATGTACGTCTCGGCCAGGTTCGGATCGACCTCGGCACAAATCCGTACCTTTTTGCGTTCACCGGAAACGGAGTAGAGATTGACGAGTTCCTCAAGCATTTCCTTCAGGTTAAACTCGGCAATATCGAGCTCCATCTTCTCCGCCTCGATCTTGCTGAAATCGAGCAGGCTGTTGATCAGGGTCAGCAGGTTGCGGGCCGAGGTCATTATCAGGTTGGTAAACTGCCGTTGACGCGCGTCAAGCTCCGTGTCCAGAAGCAGTTCGGTCAGGCCGATGACCCCGTTCATGGGGGTCCTGATTTCATGGCTGATCATGGCGAGAAAGTCGCTCTTGGCGCGATTGGCCGCATCCGCCTTGCTGGAAGCCCGGCGCAACTGCTCGTTTTCTTCCCGCAGTTGAGAAATCTCCCGCCGCAGCCCGGCTACCTGTTGTTCAAGACTGACTGTATCAGTGGACATACTCTCACTTTTCCTGAAAAAACCTTGATCAAAGCTTCAGGCAAGACACTGTCACACGGTGCCGTTGTACCTGATCAGATCACGGGGTAATACCCCTGCGTTTTCATGACCTTGGAACTGTGATGAATTCTAACCCGCATATTTCACCAGCGGCCTGCTGCACAGTCTGAACATACCGAATCTTCAGCGCTTCTCCTGGAAACTGTTTTCGACATAGCGCCGGTATGCCTGCAAACAATCTCCTGCGCGAAACACTGAATCTCCGGCGCGTTCAGACTTTTCGCGACAACCTTTGTAAAATCTATTCTATCACTGATTTGACGAAAAACAAAATTTTGTCGAATTCTCTGAAAGACTCGAATCCGACGGCACCGCCTGAAACGTACGCCGCCCTGCGGTTTGTTCAGAACAGGGAGAGCTGCCTGGCCCGCCGGCCGGGCCGTTTTTTCAAACCTTCCGGGAACGGGGCGGACAAAAGATAAGGGGGGATGGCGCTGAGAAAACGCGAAGGTCCCTGTTCAAGTTTTTCGCCGTGGACAACGCGCTGCTTCACATGGCTCAAAAAGAGAATCCGGGCGGCCCGGGTCATGCCCACGTAGAAGAGGCGCTGTTCCTCCGCGAGGTGAAACCGCTCCTCCGCAGCGTCCTGCTCCCGGCGCGGCGCCAGGGGCAGGAGCCCTTCTTCCAGGCCGATCATGAACACGGCGTCAAACTCCAGCCCCTTGGCCGCGTGCAGGGTCATGAGCGTGACGGCCTCGGCCCGTTCATCGTAGACCACGCTGTCGCTGTAGCGCTGCAGATGCTCCGCGAAACCGGCCAGGGAGGTGCCGTACCCCTCGGCCAGCCGGAAGAAGCGCTTCGTGTCCCCGTCGGCCGGAGCAAGACCGCACCAGGGCAGCAGTGGCGTGAGGGCGGCAACCAGGCCCAGCTCCCCGGCCCTGGCCGTAACCTCGCCTTTCCGGGCCTGCATGGCGGCCAGGGCGGCCTTGAGGCGGGCAGAGAGCCGGGCTGACGCCAGGAGGCGGACAGGGTCCGCGACTGACTCCTGCAGCAGCATTGCCTCGAGCTCGGCCTGGGCGGCCCTGCCCATGCCCGGCTCGGCCGTCAGCAGGGACAGGAAACCGGCCGGATCAAGCATGTCCGCGCAAAACAGCACCCACCAGGTGAGATGACGCAGGGGTGGACGCAGGTAAAAGGGCACGACATCCACCACCTGGCAGGGCAGCCCCTGCCGGGCCAGGGCATCAGCCACCACTTCGGCCTGGCGCCCGGTCCGGTACAGAACCGCGATATCGTTGATACCAAAATCCCGGCTCCCGCCCGGGCGCTGCCGCTCGATCTCCCGGTGCGAGGTACCGCCCAGGAGCAGTTCTATCCGGCGCACCACAAAGGCTGCTTCATCTTCCGGCGTTGCGCATTGACACAGGCAGACCCGCCCCGGTTCCCTGGAAACGGCCTCGTTGCGGCGCCCGGACGGCTGGGCGCCCCCGGCTTCAATAACAGCCGCGGCCGCCTTGATTATGGCGTCACTGTTTCGATAGTTTCGATAGAGCAGATGCTCCTCGGCCTCCAGGTCGCGTCTGAAACGAAAAAACCACTCCGGACTCGAACCGCGGAAGCCGTAGACGGCCTGGTCAGGATCCCCGATGGCAAAGACGGGAAGGTGCTCAGCCAGCAGCCGGACCAGCCGGTACTGGCTCTGGTTCAGATCCTGGAACTCATCAATACAGAGGGTGCCGGTTCGGCTGATAATCCGGCGGGCGCTCTCCCCGCCCTCGCGCAAAAGAGTGGCCAGCCCGGGGATAACCGCGTCAAGGTCAATCAGGCCTGCCTGGCGCAGGCGATCGAAATAGGGCCGCAGGGCGGCTGGTATCCTGGTCAGGTCCGGGGCCTCCTGAAGGTAGCGGGTCAGCCGGTCGTCAAGGGCGCTCAACTCGGCTGCTGACTGCTCCGGCATGATGTTTCGCAGAAACCATCCGCGCCCGGTCGGACCGACGACCCGGGGCCTGGACACGGGATGGGGCGAATCCGGATCCGCGCCCCTGAAGAGGTAATGGAGACAATAGCCGTGCAGGGTGGCAACCATGACCGGCGCGTCGGCCGGGACCCGGGCGGTTATCCGGGCGCGAAGTTCATCCGCGGCCCGGTTGGTAAAGGTGATCACCGTGCAGGGCCCCCGGCCGTTGTTCAGCAGCCGCACCACCCAGGCCACCAGGCTGTGGGTCTTGCCGGTGCCGGGCCCGGCCCGGACAATGATGTGGCGGGCCCGGCTTGCCGCTGCCTGCTCCTGTTCCGGGTTCAGGTCTTTTTCTTTTTCTTTTTTATTC
>JAJRTB010000082.1 GCA_024278495.1 Deltaproteobacteria bacterium | reverse complement strand
CCGGCGCCGTGACAACTGGAGCAATCCACCTCACCGCTCTTGCCCATCTCGCCGGACAGGAAATCCCTGACAATACCCGGGGTCACTTCCCGGTGACACTTGATACAGTCGCTTTCCGCTCCCATGGAAAGGACCGGGGTCAAAACCAGCAGACCGGCCAGTATCCCCAGACAGGTTACAATTTTCTTTCCATTCATCTGATGCATCCTCCCTTCTGATTATGCGTTATCCCGTTCACCTGCCACACATTTTCAGCATGAAACTGATAATGGCGGCAGGTCCCTTCTGATAAATAGTATACCACAGCGCGTCTGGAGAAATTTGATTTTAGTCAAATCCGGAGAAAATGCTCTTCAGGGTGGCCTTCAGACTTTTTCGCCCGGCAAGGTGCTGGCAAAAAAAAGGGAGACGCACCAAAAATGATGCGTCTCCCCTGGTATTTCTGGCGCGCCTGGCAGGATTCGAACCTGCTACCCTCGAATTCGTAGTCCGATACTCTATCCAGATGAGCTACAGGCGCTTTTGCAGGGCGATACTACCCGACCCGGCTGTTTTGCACAAGTTTTTTTCAACGGCTCTTTCCTGAGCCCGCCCGGGCTCAGGATTCCAGAAAACTGATCTTGTTCTCAGCGGGCTTCATGGCCGGATCCATGGTGATATGGATAACCGCATTGTTGGCCGACTCCAGTTCGGCCAGCTCCGTCCGCTTATGATTCAGGAGATACTGGGCCACATCGACCGGCAGCACGCACTCAACCCGCCGGGTCTTCTTGCGGCTGACCCCGGTCTGGATCCGCCGCAGGTAAAACAGAGCCTGGGTTTCCGCTGTCCTGACCGCACCGCGGCCCTGACAGTACTCACAGGTACGATAGCTGCCCTTCTCAATGGGCGCGCCCATTTTCTGGCGGGAAATCTGCATCAGGCCAAACCGGGAGATGGTGCTGATATCGACCTTGGCCTTGTCCCGCTTCATGCTCTGCTTGACCTGCTTTTCCACCTCCCGGATGTTTTTCTTGTTTCGCATATCAATGAAATCAACCACGATGAGCCCGCCCAGGTCACGCAACCGAAGCTGACGGGCCAGCTCCGCCGCGGCCTCCATATTGGCGAGGAAGATGGTCTTCTCAAAATCACTGTCCTTGGAAGTCCGGCCGGAGTTGACGTCAATGGCCACCAGCGCTTCGGTCGGGCTGATCACGATCGACCCGCCGGACGGCAGTTGCACCTGCGGTTTGTAGATGGACTCTATCTGTTCCTCGATGTTGAACAGGTTGAAAATAGGCCGGGGCCCGCTGTGCATCCTGATCCGCACCTTATTCCCCTGCTTGGCGGGCAGCAGCTTGATAAAATTCTGGACCTGTTCATAGGAATCCTTGCTGTCCACCAGGATCTCCTCGATCTCCGGACTGAAATGATCCCGCAGGAAACGGACAACAATATCCTGGTCCGCGTAAATAAGACCCGGGCCTTTCAGCTCCTGGCCCTTTTTCTTGATCTCGTCCCAGAGCCGCAGGAGATAGCGCAGATCCTTCTGCAGGGCGGTCTTGGTTATTTCCTGGCTGGCGGTGCGGATGATATAGCCGATCCCATCGGGGATGGAAAAGGAATTCATCATCTCCCGGAGCCGGAACCGTTTTTCCTCGCCGGCAATTTTCCTGGAGATACCGGCGCTGTCGCTGCCGGGCATCAGGACAAGGGAACGACCGGGGATCGACAGATAGGTTGTCATGTTCGCGCCCTTGTTGCCGGTCACCTCCTTGACCACCTGGACCAGCACCTCCTGGCCCTTTTTCATCACGTTTTCTATCTTCAGCTTTTTCCACTGATGCTCGGCAATAAGCTTGCGGCTTCGCTCATCCACATCCTGGCGGTAGTACTCGGGATGGATCTCGTCAAAGGGGAGAAAACCGTTACGGTCGGTGCCGATCTCGACAAAGGCGGCCTGCAGGTTGGCCTCAATGGCAACAATCCGCCCCTTGTAAATATTGTTCTTGGTCCGCTCCCGGACCACGCTCGCCACATGAAAGGATTCGAGCCGACCATTCTCAATCAGGGCGATCCGGCACTCTTCCGGCTCTTCCGCGTTAATCAACAGCTTGGTGACAACCTGCTTGCCGGAGCCTCTGCTCCCTGGACCACTCCCCTCTGCCGACGCGGTTTTCCCGGAACGTCCGCCCCGCACTCGGCCTGACGTCTTCCCGGCCGCCTCTTTGCCTTTCTGTTGCCGTGCCAGTGACGTACGCCCGCCCCGGGACCTGCCGCCGGGAGTTGTTTTTTTACCTGCGGACTTCCGCGGCTCAGGGACGGCATGCGGTTCAGGTTTGTTTTCTTCCTCTTCCCTGGCCCCGGGCCCCGCCTCTTCCTTCGTTTTCTTGGGGAACAGGTTGAACGCGCTCTTCCACCAGGCGCCTGTGCCTACCTTCTGGACTGCTTCATCCGGTTCTGCCGGAGCATCCTTTTTTTCATCTGTCATACGGTTTCCTTTCCAATTCCTGTCGGTTTCCAGACTTTTCAGGAAACCGGCAACTCGTTCCAGGCAGTCTTGTCCTGAGCTGTCCGGACGCCGTTATCACGCTTTGCGCTCAGGCGTCCCACGATCCGCGCCTACTGATAGTACGTCGTGTCCCCGTGCAGTCGCCTTTCAATTGTACCTGACTGCACCAGCGGCTCAAGAAGCTGCTCAACTTTTTCCGGACCTCCGACTTTGAAGATCCGATCTATGTCAACGACCGTGCAGGGCCGTCGCTGCAACATCTGCAGGATTTCCCCAAGCAGTTCTTCCTGCTTCAGGTACCTGAACTTTATCTTCCGGGCCTCGACATCCCCGTCCCTTTCAAAGGAACTGATGCCGTGGGCGATAATTTCCACATGGGCCACCCCGGCACCGGCCATGATCCTGTCCCGGATCTTCTCCAGCCGTTCCCGGTTAACCGGCCTGGCAAACTTCTCAAGCGGTGGCCGGGCAACCGTGTTCAACTGGACACGGGACAACTTCATTTTCCTGATCACCTCTACCAGGGCCCGGACATCCTCTTCACCGTCGTTTATCCCCTCCACCACCAGAACTTCCAGCCACAACTCTCCGCCATAAGAACGGGAAAACCGCACCAGCCCGCTGACCACCTCTCCCAGGTCCACACAAGGAGCCGGCCGGTTGAGTTTTCTGAACGCGGGAGACAGGGCCGCATCCAGGGAGGGAATGACAATATCCGCCCGGGACAGCTCCTCTGTCACATCGGGCCGATCGAGGTTGGTCCCGTTGGTCAGTACCGCGACCGGCTTGCCGCTCTTCTCCCTGAGATGAGAAATAATCCGCCCCAGGCCCGAGTGGAGCGTCGGCTCCCCACTGGCCGTGACCGTGACCACGTCAACCTGGGCCAGCCGGTTGGGATCAGCGCAAAAGGCGTCAATCTCAGCCAGGATCTCCCCGGTCGCCACATATTCTCCCCGCTCACAGGTCAGTGTCGTGGTTGGCCCGACCTCGCAATAAATACAATCAAAGTTGCAGACTTTTGCGGGAAGGAGATCAATCCCCAGGGAACGCCCAAGGCGCCTGGAATTGACAGGACCAAAAATGTGATTCATATAAAACCGTCAATGCCTGCGGGCACGAACTGAACAGAGGTGAAGAAGTGACTGTTTACAACATATTACGTTATATCAATTATGCCGTATTAGCAACCCTAATCTCCGACTTTTGTCTTGACACAATCTCCCACTAGGCGTACATTTCATGAACTTGTCCATGTATTTCGACGTCATAAATGTATCCTTTTACGGCACTCTACAGGAGCAGGTCTAGGTGAACAGATACACGAACATCCCGCCGAAAAGTACTCTAACCGTCCTTTACCTGCTGTTTGCAGCTGCATTTTTTATCCTGCCGGACTCCCCGGCCCGGGCAGAAACCATTGAGGCCGAGCAATGGGATATTTCCGCCGACAAGATGACCCGCTACGAAAACCCGCCCAGTATTATTGCCGAGGGCAACGTGGTCCTGCAGAAGACCCGGAAGGTGACCCGTCAGCGGGAAAACGGAACCGACTGGAGCGGCCTGCTTGGTGACCGGGAAGATGCAGGCCGGGGGGAAATCAAGACCGTTACCAGCACCGAGGTCTTAAGTACAATCAAAGCGGACTGGATAGCCTATGACGTTGACCGGGGCAGCATCAAGGCCCGGGGGAATCTTCAGATCTCCATCGGGCCCGACAGCCTGAGCGCCGAATCAGGCACGGTCAATCTCAACAGTGAAACAGGCACCTTCCATAACGCCACCATCATCCGCCAGGATAAGAACCTGCACCTTGAAGGCAGGGTGATAGAAAAAACAGGAGAGCTCACCTATCACATTGAAGACGGCTGGGTCATCACCTGCAAACTGAAAGACAATGAAATCCCGCCCTGGAGTTTCGGCGCCGGGGACGCGGACATAACCGACGGCGGGTACGCCATCCTCAGGCACACGACCTTCCGGATCAAGGATGTGCCGGTACTCTATTCTCCCTGGATGCTGCTGCCGGTCAAGCGTACCCGCCAGACAGGTTTCCTGCTGCCGGGGATCTCCTCGTCCGACAATAACGGTTTTGGTATCAGCCTGCCCTTTTTCGTCAACCTGTCACCCAGCAGCGACCTGACCGTCTATCCGGAATACTTAAGCAACCGCGGCCTGATGGCGGGCCTTGAGTTTCGATACGTCAAGGACCAGCAGGCCAAGGGCGGCTTCATGGTCAACTACCTGCATGACGATCTGACCGATCCCTCGGAGGTGGACTATTACCGGGACGGCAACTACACCCACACCAACAAGGACCGCTACTGGCTGCGCGGCAAGGCCGATCACAACATAAACGGCTGGATCACCCGTCTTGATCTCGACATTGTCTCGGATCGCGATTACCTGACCGAATTCACCTCCGGCCAGACCGGGTTTAACACAAGCAACAGGAACTTTCTTGAAGTATTCGGCCGCAGCCTGCAGTATAAAACTATTGATGAGCGCGCCAACACGCTGCGGTTTCTCAAGGCCTGGAACGACACGTCGCTTGAAGGCGAGTTTCTGGGGATCAATGATCTCAGGGTCGAAGAGACCTCGCCGACACCACTCTGGAAGCTTCCCTCGCTCAACTACACCGGTCTCATTCCACTCGGCGACACCCTGGTCAACCTTGACTGGGACGCCGCCTATGTCAATTACTGGCGGGAAGACGGGATCGGGGCGCACAGGATTGATATCTTTCCCCGCCTGTTCATGCCGCTGCCCCTCGGGGACTACCTGGAAGCGACCGCCAATCTCGGTGTCCGGGACACGATCTACTTTCTCCGGGAATACGGCGACGCGGTCTGGGACGGAGACGATACAAAAAACCGGTTCCTGGTTGACGCAAGCGCAGAGGTCGGCAGCACCATGACCCGCGACTTCAATATGAATCTCGGCAATATTCAGACCCTGCGTCACAGCGCCAGACCCTATGTCAAGTATCGCTACATCTCGGACGACACCCAGGAAGAGCTGCCCTACTTTGACAACGTGGACCGAATCGATGACCTGAACCTGATCACCTACGGATTTGACAATTACTTCGATATCTTCGGGGCCCTGAACAACAAGGAATACAAGCGTCAGTACGGAATTTTCAAACTTGAGCAGGGCTATGACCTGCGCAGTCAGGCAAGCGACAGGCCGCTGACTCCGCTGAACCTGCGGTTCTGGTACTATCCTCTCCGGAACCTGTGGCTCCTCTACAAAACGGATATCGACATGTACGGGGAGGGTATCCTCAGCTACTCAATCGAGGGCAGATACACGAACAGCCGCGGTGATTCCGTATATGCCGATTACCGGTACAACAAGCCCGGGAACATAGATTCCATTACGGCCCGGATCAGGGTCAATCTCCTGTACAACTTCTTTGCCGCCTACGGTATTGAACGATCAAATTCCTCTTCCCAGACCATTGAGGAAAACATTTCCCTTGTCTACAAGCCTTCCTGCTGGTCGGTGGAACTCTCGTCCAACTCTGTTCCGGGTAACCAGACCTACATGATCACCTTCAGGCTGGCAAACATCGGTGAAGAACTGGGTCTGGACCTGCCGGGCTTCTAGCGCCCCGTCCCATGTCTTCCTGTATTGATGTGTTCAATGGGGATGCCGACGGCATCTGCGCCCTGCATCAACTGCGCCTCAAGACGCCCCGGCCCGGGGCCCGGCTGGTTACCGGAGTCAAGCGTGACATCAACCTGCTGGCCCGGCTCGACAATGTCCGCGACAGCAGCATCACGGTCCTGGACATTTCCCTGGATCGTAACCGGGCCGCCCTCCTGGAACTGCTGAGCCGGGACAACACGGTCCTCTATATTGATCATCATTTCAGCGGCGCCATACCTGACGTCAACCTGCTGGAAGCCCATATTGATCCGCAACCGCTTACCTGCACCTCTGTTATCGTTGATACGCTGCTACAGGGGCAATACCGGGCCTGGGCCATTGTCGGCGCCTACGGCGACAACCTTGATGAGGCTGCGGAACCCCTGGCCCGGGAACTCAACTATGACAAGGAGCAGCGGGCCATCCTCAAGGAAACCGGTATCCTCCTGAACTATAACGGATACGGAGCCGGCCTTGATGACCTGTTTTTTTCTCCGGACGAGCTGTACCGCCAGGTCAGCTCCTATGCCGATCCCTTTGCATTCCACGCCTGTTCACCCGCTCTCAAAAAGCTGCAGCAGGGCTACCGTGACGACATGGACCGGGCCATGCAAACCCCGGCACTGAGGGAATCAGAGCACGGCCGCATCTTCCAGCTGCCGGGTGAATCGTGGGCCCGCCGGGTTGCCGGTGTCTACAGCAACACCCTGGCCAGGCAGGAACCCGACAAGGCTCACTGCCTGATAATCGCCAACAATGATACCACACTGCGGGTCAGCGTCCGGGCGCCCCTTGCAAAACGCCGCGGGGCCGATACCCTGTGCCGCCGCTTTCCCACCGGCGGCGGCCGGGCCGCGGCAGCGGGAATCAACAACCTGCCGCCGGATATGGCCGACCGGTTCTGCCACACCTTTCTGGAACATTTTCGAGAGACAGCATGAACAGACTCCCTGACAGATTACTGCACCAGCAACGGCCCGGCCCCCCTCCCTGCCGGATGGCTCCGGCACGGACTGCTTCCCCGTGGCCGCTGCTTGTCGCCCTGCTCCTTGCAGGATTGCTTCTTGCCACCGGCGCCCCGGCAAAACCCAAGGCAGCCGACCTGGTCGAGGACGGCCAACCCATTGACCTGCGGTCGAAAAAATACCAGAAACTTTTTCAGGAGCTCATGACCGAGCACCAGTTCAGCCGGCAGGAACTTGATACCATCTTCAACGGCCTGACCATCAGGAAACGGGTCCTGGAGCTGATGGACCGTCAATGGGAAGCAAAGCCCTACTATGAGTACTCTCCCCGTTTTGTCACCCGGAAAAACATCGCCACCGGCCGCCAGAAACTCAAACAGTACAAAAAAATTCTGGACCGGGTGGAACAGGAGATCGGCGTGGACCGCGAGGTCGTGATAGCCATCTGGGCCGTGGAAACACGCTTTGGCACATACCAGGGCTCCTATCCTGTTCTGCAGACCCTGAACACCCTGTTTGACGCCTATCCCAGACGGGCAAAATTCTTTCGCAACCAGCTGATCCACTTCCTGCTCCTGTGCCGGGAAAACAATGTGGATCCCGGCACAGTCATGGGCTCCTACGCCGGGGCCTTTGGCCAGACCCAGTTTATACCCTCCAGCTTCCGGGCCTATGCGATCAGTTTTGACGGAGACGACAAGCGGGACGTGTGGAACTCCGTGCCCGATGTCCTGGCCTCCATTGCCAACTACCTGAAAAAATATCACTGGACCCTGAACGGAACCATGTACTGGGACCTGGGCACGGAGCTGAAGGACCGGCAACTGGTCGCCGCCCACCTGAAGGGACGCAAGGGCAGAGTTCCGTGGCAGGTGGTCAGAGACGCACAGGCCCCGGACATCCCGCCCTCGCCCGGTAACCGGAAGCTCTCCATTGTCGGCCTGGAACTGCCGCCCGGATCCCGGGCAAAAATGCGTTATGTTGCGGCCTTTCCCAACTTCCAGGCTATTACCGAATGGAACCACTCAAACCGGTATGCCATGGCCGTAACTGAACTTGCCGAGGCAATCGGTACGCCGTAAAGCAGGAGACGTCCCTTGCTCGCGCAAACGTCCCGAGTCATCCAGGCGACGGTCAACCGTCCCATGCCGCGGAACGCAATTCATCTCCCGATTCGGGTCAGCCGCCTGCTCTTGCTGCTGTGTGTCCTGTTTCTGGTTCCGACCGGCTGTGCCCGCAAACCCCTGACCCTGATCTCCACGGATGATGTCCCGCCCCTGCTGGACGACCTGGACCGCGCCTCCCTGCGCCGCGCAGTCAAAAACAGCCTGGTCTACCTGGCCGGACAACCGGCCGGCCGACGCTTCACCGCCGGCGATATCTCGTTG
>JAJRTB010000081.1 GCA_024278495.1 Deltaproteobacteria bacterium | reverse complement strand
GTCATCCCTGTTGACCTGAAAGGTCATTGCCTCTCTCCTTCAGCTTCATCAAGCAGACCCTCCAAACGTTCAACCAGGTCACTGATGCCCTCGCCGGTCTCGGCGGAGATTGCGATGGTATCCTGGCCGATGGCCGCGAACAGCTCCCGCAGTTCCCGCAACCGCTCCGCCCCTGTCAGGTCAATTTTATTCAGAACAATAACATAGCGGCGGCGCAGAAGCTCCTCGTTATAGGCCTCAAGCTCGCCCTGGAGGACCCGGAAATCGTCCAGAGGCAGATCGCCCTCGCCGGAGCTGTCAACAATATGCAATAAAATCGAGGTCCGCTCAATATGTTTTAAAAACCGGTGCCCCAGGCCGATCCCCTCATGCGCCCCCTCAATCAGACCGGGAATATCGGCAATGATGCAGGGATCACGGAACTTGAATTTGAGGACTCCGAGCTGGGGCTCCAGGGTGGTAAAGGGATAGGGGGCCACCTTGGGATTCGCCGCGGAGAGGCGCGACAAGAGGGTTGACTTGCCGGCATTGGGCAGGCCGATCAGCCCGACATCGGCCAGCAGCTTCAGCTCGATCCGCAACCACTGTTCATGCCCGGGCCTGCCCGGTGTCGCCTTGCGGGGCGCCCGGTTGGTCGAGGTGGCGAAACGACTGTTGCCCAGCCCCCCCCTGCCGCCGGGCGCGGCCAGATAGCGGGCCCCGGGCTCATCCAGATCGGCAAGGACTTCACCGGTCCCGGCGTCCTTGACCACGGACCCCACCGGCACCTTGACAATGCAGTCACGCCCCTTGCGGCCGTGCCGGTCCTTGCCGGAGCCGTTCAAGCCCCGTTCCGCCTTGAAGTGAGAAGCGTAGCGGAAATCAATAAGCGACATCTTTCGCTCATCCGCCTCAAGATAGACATTGCCGCCATGGCCGCCGTCGCCGCCGTCCGGACCGCCCCGGGGGACATACTTTTCACGCCGGAAGCTGACGCAGCCGTTGCCGCCGTCGCCGCCCTTGACGTAAAACTTCACCTCATCAACAAATGCCATGACCTGCGCCACCAAACCATCTGTAAAAAAAAACTCGACCGTCAAGCATGCTTGAGGTCGAGTATTCTTTGAACCCGGGAACAACCGATACGCACCGGCTCTCCTGTCCCGGCCAGGCCGGAAAACGAGAATAAAAAATTATTCCGGATAGACACTCACCCTTTTACGATTTTTCCCGAAGTCCTCGAACCTGACCACGCCGTCTACCTTGGCAAAAAGGGTATAGTCCCTGCCGCAGCCGACATTGGTGCCCGGATGAATTCTGGTGCCCAGCTGGCGCACCAGGATATTGCCGGCCCGGACAACCTGGCCGCCGAACTTCTTGACACCGCGCCTCTGGCCTATACTGTCGCGGCCGTTGCGTGAACTCCCGCCTGCTTTCTTATGTGCCATGATGAACCTCTTATAAATCTGATGCGTTACGCTGAAATCTCTTCAATGGTCAGAGCCGTGTAGGGCTGACGATGGCCGCGTTTGACCCGGTAGCCCTTGCGCCTCTTCATCTTGAAGACAAGCACCTTGTCGGCCTTTCCCTGCTCGGCGATCCTGGCAACCACCCTGGCCCCCTCGACCACCGGCCGGCCGATATTGACCTGCTCACCGTCGACAACCATCAGAATGTCGGACAGCTCAACGGTATCACCCACCTCACCCGGCAGTTTTTCCACCCGCAGGGTATCTCCGGCCGCGACCTGATACTGCTTGCCGCCGGTGCGAACTATAGCGTACATGAAACTTCCTCCGTATATATAACACTCAAATCGTACAACAAACTTGTCCCAGCCGCTCCCGGACAACCTTTTCCACTCTCAAACCAGGTCAACTGGGGCAGCACAGGAAAGGCCGGAACCGGCTGGAGCGCGGGTAGCGCGCACACCTATCCTG
The DNA here is from genome assembly GCA_024278495.1 of Deltaproteobacteria bacterium. Lineage (GTDB taxonomy): Bacteria > Desulfobacterota > Desulfobulbia > Desulfobulbales > Desulfobulbaceae > UBA10518. Next base: position 3,942 of record JAJRTB010000081.1, on the reverse strand, counting down.
ACTTTGTCCGGCAGAATTATAAATTTAACTACAAAACAGGACCAATTGTCAAGAACAAATAAACGTAGTTTTCAGTTTATTACCCCTGATCCTGACAGGCCGGACAGGTGTGACTGAACAAACCTGACGCACCTGTGAACAAATACAAAATGTTAGCCAGTGTCACCGTTGAGTTGTCAACCCCGTGATGCGTTGCATTATCCCGGTATCGGTTGCGATTTTTTACGGGTTCATCATTTTTTTCTTGCCATGCAGCAAGATACTTGTAATAATAGTTACCATTAACAAGCAGGAAGCTTGCGAAAGGATGCCGCGACCTCCTCTCGCCCAACCGTGAAAACACAGGATAAGGAGAATTCCAATGCAAAAATACGAATGTCCCTGCGGCTACATCTATGATCCGGAAGAAGGTGACTATGAAAATAATGTTGATCCCGGCACCGCCTTTGAAGACCTGCCCGATGACTGGGTCTGCCCCAAGTGCGGCGCGGAAAAAGAACACTTCTATCCGGCCGACTGATTGGCGCCGCTGATACCTGCCCGGCCCCGGACCCACAATTTCCCTGTCCGGGGCCGTTCCGAACTCAACCGGTAACACTGCGCCTTTACGCCGAATTCATCCCGCCGGGCATCCTCTTTTATTCTTGTGCAGGTCTGTTTCATGGTATACTCTGCAGATAAAACAAACTGACAACGGCAAGCAACATTCTGCCACCCCCACCACCAGGAGACGAATCATGCTGAAAACACACCGCTTCATGCAGCTTAACCTCCTTGCGCTCGTGTTCATCATCGTCACTGTCGTACCGTCCCGATCCCAGGACTTCAGCAAGGCCGAGGCGCTGGTCATGAAAAGTGAGATCACCCTCAAGAGCTTCCTGGCCGATCCGACCATGGACTGGTTCAGAAAACACCTGGCCGGAGCCAAGGGCGTCTTTATTGTGCCCCAGATGGTCCGGGGCGGCTTTATCTTCGGCGGCTCGGGCGGCAACGGGATACTGCTTGCCCAGAACTTCAAAACCGGATCCTGGAGTTATCCGGGCTTTTATTCCATAGGATCGGTCTCCTTTGGCCTGCAGATCGGCGGCGATGTTTCAGAAATTATCCTGCTGGTTATGACCAACAAAGGATTAAACGCCATGCTCTCCTCCGAACTCAAGCTTGGTGGTGATGTTGCCCTCGCGGCCGGGCCACTGGGCGCGTCCGCCAAGGCGCAGACCGCCGACATCCTGGCCTACGGCCGCAACAGGGGCGCCTTTGTCGGCATAACCGTTGAAGGAGCGATAATCAAACCCCGCTACGAGATGAACAACGCATTCTACGGCAAGGATGTCATGCTGACAGACATCCTGGTCAACCAGACCGTTAGCAACCCGAAGGCAGGCAGTCTGCGGGACGCGCTACCGGAACGCAAACGCAATTCCCAACCCCTGGGCACCCGCTGAACCGGCACAGATGACCACCAGAAGATACTGTCTCGCACTCCTGGCGGCCCTGCTGCTGTCAGGCGTTTCCGCCGGAATCATCGCGGCTGAACCGATGTTGACCAAGTGGATGGGCCAGACCGTTTACGTACCCCTCTACTCGCATATTTACGCCGACGAGCGCTACAAGAACAAACCGTTCAACCTGACAGCCACCCTGAGTATCCGCAATACCGACATGGACACCCCCATCCGACTGCAGGCGGTTGACTATTATGACTCGGGAGGCACGAAACTGCGCGGTTACCTGGACAGCCCGGTGACGCTGCCTCCTCTGGCCTCTGTCCGCTATATCGTCCGGGAAACTGACACGACCGGTGGGTCCGGAGCAAAGTTCCTGGTAACCTGGGAGGCAGAGCCGGGGGTAACGGAACCTATAGTCGAGTCGATAATGATCGGCACCAAGCTGCAACAAGGCATCTCATTTGTCTCAAGGGGCAAGGTAATCAAGGGAAAGAAAGTTGAGCGATAACAAACGAGCGTTCCGCGGAACCACGGTCTCCATCCTGTTCGCACTTTTTATCCTGGCACAGGGTACCGGTTGCACGCCGACCGGCTCGCCCTCCCTGTCTGACCCGGACACCGGAACCACAGATATTTTACGGGTCGGCATCACCCCCAACGCTCCGCCCCTCATCTACCGTCGCAACGGTGAAATCACCGGTCTGGAAGCTGAACTGGCCCGGAAACTGGCGGACCGGCTGGGCCGAAAGCTCCGCTTTGTCACCCTGGCCTGGGAGAAACAGATCCCGGCCCTGACCGCAGGCAAAACCGACATCATCATGTCCGGCATGTCCATTACCGAGCTCAGGAAGTACCGGATCGACTTTACCAAGCCATACCTGGTTTCCGGTCAGGTGTCCCTGGTACGCAGGGACGAGTTCAAACGTTTTGACAACGGGCTCTCCGACCTGCTGAACATCACCGTGACCATCGGCACGGTCACTGCCACCACCGGCTCTTACCTGGCGGAAAAGCGCCTGTCAGGCACTAAAAAGAAAGAATTTTCCACGCCGCGGCAGGCCATCAGCGCTCTCAAGAACAAGAGTATCGACGCCTTTATCTACGACCTGCCCATGAACTTCTACTTCGGCGCCCTGCATGAGGCGGAAGGGCTGGTGCCGGTCCCTGTCCCGCTCAGCCGGGAACACCTTGCCTGGGGCGTAAGCAGAAGTAATCCGGACCTGCGGACCGCGGCTGATGCCCTTGTAGAGGAGCTGCAAAATTCCGGCGAACTGAAAAAGATGGTCCACCACTGGATCCCGTTCTACCGGAACCTTTAAACTTTCCTGGATCAGGCCGGACCGGCCGGACCGGGTAACTTACCCGGGATAGAGGTCAAGCCTAACCAGGGCGGCATACAGTCCGTCCCTGGCCATCAGCTCGTCATGACTGCCCTGTTCCCTGATCCTGCCCTTGTCCATGACCAGGATTCGATCGGCCCGGCGCACGGTTGACAGCCGATGAGCGACCACCAGGGAGGTCCGACCCGCAAAAGCGGCCGTCAGCGCCGTTTCCAGGATATTCTCGCCGGCGGTATCTATGGCCGAGGTGGCCTCGTCCAGGATCAGGACGCCCGGATCGCGGCACAAAACCCTGGCAAAAGCGAGCAACTGCTTCTCGCCGCCGGAGAGCTCAAGCGCCCCCTCGCCGATCCTGGTATCCAGCCCATCGGGCAACCCTGCAATAAAGGGTTCCATCCCGGTCTGCCGGATAACCTCTTCCACCCTTTGGCGCGACAGGCCCGTTTCCAGGACAATATTGGCAAGCACTGTGTCGGGCAGGACAAAGGGATCCTGCATAATAATCCCGATCATGCTCCGTAACCGGCGGGGGTCAAATTCCCGGATGTCAATCCCGTCCAGAAAAATCCTGCCCCGGTTCGGGTCAAAAAAGCGGACCAGCAGATTGACCAGGGTGGACTTTCCGGCGCCGGTCGCGCCGACAATGGCCACGGTTTCGCCGGGCCGGATTTCCAGGTTGATGTCGGACAGGACCGGGCCGGCAGGATCATATCCGAACGTTACCCTGTCAAAGACAAGAGCGCCGCGGACCCGTTCAAGGGTTTGGGGCTTTGCCGGGGCGCGCAGGCCGGGACGGGTGTCGAGCAGGTCAAATATCCGCTCGGCCGAGGCCAGGGCCGACTGGACAATGGAGTATTTCTGGGAGAGCTCGCGCATGGGCTGAAAAAAGAGGCGCATGTAGGAGAGAAAGGCGACCAGTTCTCCCAGGGTCAGCCGGTTTCGAACCACCTCTCCGCCGCCGTACCAGACGATCAGGGCAACCGCCGTCGTTCCCATGAACTCGGTCATGGGCATAAAGGTGCCAAAAGCCTGATCTGGGCAAAAGTCCGCCGGCAATACTCCCGGCTGAGTTCTTCGTACCTGTGTTGACTGCGCTGTGTCAGGCCAAAGAGCTGAATAATGCTCAACCCGTATATCGATTCCTGGATAGCGGT
>JAJRTB010000080.1 GCA_024278495.1 Deltaproteobacteria bacterium | reverse complement strand
ATCCTTATTCGCGCCATGGAGCGGATCCCCTGGCAGATGCGGAAGATCATTGATTTCATGTTGCCGCTTCGCTTCAACGCTGAAGAACTGGCACGGATGCTGCCGGGAACGCCGGCGCCCTGGTATGAAATCGGCCGCAAAATGGAGCGGGACAAGGACTTAGCCGGAGCGGAGCTGTTTTATGGCAGGGCGGCTGAACTGGCCTCCAAAGCCCTCAACCCCCAACCTGAGTTCTACACCGGGCTCTATCGCCTCTACCTGAGACAGAACAGGGAAATGCAGGCTGTGCAGGTTCTGCGGCGGGGCATTGACAAGCTTCCTGAGTACACACAGTTCAGAATCTGGCTGGGGGATTATTATCTCAGGCGTGGTATTGTCTACCGGGCCGAGCAGGAGTACGCCAAGGCCCTGACCCTGGATCCGGGCAACAGCGACATTCTCCGCAGGTTGGCGCGGGTCAGAGCACAATAACCAGTGCTCTTCAGAGGTTTTCCAGCCAGGCGGCAAGGGATTTCAGGGCCAGGGCCGCCCGGTACGTTCCCCTGTCCCGTTTTCGCATCTTTCTGCCCAGGGCCGGGAACAGGCCGAAGTTGATATTGGAGGGCTGGAACCGGTCCGGTTCGCTCCCGGTGAGGTGACGGACCAGGGCACCGTGGGCGGTTTCAGCCGGAGGCACGACAACCTCCTGCTCCCGGGCCAGCCGGGCCGCGTTGATCCCGGCCAGGAGTCCCATGGCGGTGGACTCCACATACCCCTCCACCCCGGAGAGCTGACCGGCCAGAAAGAGACGGGGATTTTCCTTCGTCTGCAAAGAGGGGCGCAGGACCCTGGGCGCGCAGACAAAGGTGTTTCGATGGATGGAGCCCAGCCGGACAAACTCGGCCCGTTCCAGGCCCGGAATCAGACGGAAAACCCGCTTCTGCTCCGCGTAGGTCAGCTTGGTCTGGAACCCGACCATGTTGTACATGGTCATTTCCCTGTTCTCGGCCCGGAGCTGAACCACCGCGAACGGGGTTGCGCCGGTGCGCGGATCTACGAGTCCCACCGGCTTCATCGGCCCGAACAGCAGGGTCTGCTCGCCGCGCTCAAGCATCACCTCGATGGGCAGGCAGCCTTCGAAATAACGGGGCTGTTCAAAGTCGCGCAGGGGTACCCGGTCGGCTCCGGCCAGCTCCCGAATAAAGAGCCGGTACTGCTCCCCGGTCATGGGACAGTTGAGATAATCGCCGGGTCCGTCATCCCAGCGTGACCTGCGAAAGATGATACCCATGTCCAGGGACGCCGCGTCAATGATCGGGGCAATGGCATCGTAGAAGGCAAGGTTGTCCGAACCGGTCAGCGCGGTCAGGGAAGCGGTCATGGCCGGCGAGGTCAGGGGACCGGTGGCCAGGATCACGGGGCGGTTGTCAGCTGGTCCGGGAAGTTCGGTGACCTCCTCGCGGACCAGATGGATGCGGGGATGTGCGGTAACGGCCTCAGTCACCCGGGCCGCAAACTTCCGGCGGTCAACGGCCAGAGCCTTTCCGGCCGGAACGGATGTCTCGTCGGCAACCCGCATGAGCAGAGAGGAAAGGCGCCGCATCTCCTCCTTGAGCAGCCCCACGGCCGAGCCGGGATCATTTGAGCGCAATGAATTTGAACAGACCAGCTCAGCCAGGTCCTCCGACTCGTGGGCCGGGGAGAACCTGCGGGGTCGCATCTCATGGAGACGGACTGAGACGCCGCGTTCCGCTGCCTGCCAGGCCGCCTCGCACCCGGCCAGACCGCCGCCGATGATGTGAATATCCGCCATGCCTCAGCGCTCGATCCTGACCTGGAGACGCTTGCGCCCCCAGGCCAGGGCTTCACTGTGTGACTCAAAGTAGAGATCTATCCGGTCCGGCCCCCTGATGGCGCCGCCCCGGTCACGGACCATGCCCCAGCCGTAGCCGGGCACGTACATCCTGGTCCCGAAGGGATAATACTTCGTGTCCGCGGCAATGGTGCCGTCCCGCTGAAACCAGAGCCAGGGAAAGACGGTGCGTACCGGGATCATCCAGGGACGGGTCAGGGAATCTGAGGAAAAAAGACCCGGCACGGGCTCAGCCGGCTCGCTGCCGTCGGCGGTCAGGCCGGAATAGGGACGGCCCGCCCCCCTGCCCTCGCTGACGTATTTATTCCAGAAGTCAAGTTTGAAGTACGTCCAGCTGCCCCGCTCCCAGGAACAGCAGGCCCCGCAGCCGCAGTAGGCCGTGGTCTCCATGATGCGTGTCTCGTAGCGGGCACAGCCGGACAGACTGAGGAGCAGGAGGAAGAGGACGTAACGTGCCATTCCTACAGAGGGATCTCGTCGACTATCTCGGCTGCCTCGTCAATGGCCTCGTGGGCCGTGTTGCCGGCAACGGGAATAATGGAGACAACCGCGCCGCCCAGGCGCATGGGCACGGTGACGATCTTGGTCAAAACGCAGCCGCTCAGCAGGCAGGAAAGGACAAGAAGCAGGGCAAGCCAAAGGAGTATCGGTCCGCCCTGGTTGTTTCTTCCGGCAGCCATGCTTAGT
>JAJRTB010000079.1 GCA_024278495.1 Deltaproteobacteria bacterium | reverse complement strand
AGCTCCGGCCCTTGGCCTGGGTGGTATGAGGACTGATGGCCGCCATGGTGAAGCGGTTGAAGCCGCCGCTGATATGGCCGTTTTTGTCGATTGTGGTGACCACGTCCTGGCAGCCGGGGGTTACGATCACCACCCGGTTCCGCCACACCGCGAGCATGGGTTTCTCGTAACGGATGTAGGACCGGCCTTCCTGCCACCAGCCGGCGGTCGCTTTTATGGTGAGCTTATCGAGCTGCGTCTCCCTCTCGTCACGCTTGACGTGACAGCCGTAGCATTGCGGGACCCAGGTGGAGTGGCAGGCCTCGCAGCTGACGCGTTTATGGCCTGGATAAAGGCAGACGGTCTTGTTCGGCAGGTCGAGTGGATGCTGCCGGCCGTCGATTTTGCCGATCAGGACAAAACGGCCGTTTTTCTTTACAATATTGTTGACCTTCTTGTGTTTGCGGGTGGTGCCGGGATTCTTGGAATGACACATCACGCAGCTGATCTCCAGCTGGTCTTCATAGTGGGCATAGTTGTGGCCGTCTCCCATGATTTCGTTCTGGGTATGACAGTCGATACAGACCATGCCCTTTTTATGATGCACATCGTCGGCGATTTTCAGGTAGAAACGGTTGCCGGGCAGGAGGTGCGGGGAAGGCTGACACCCTGTGTAGGGTGTGCCGTATCCTTCAGACTCGAAAATGCCGATATAGGAGAGCCCGATCCGGCCGGAACGATTATGACAGCGGATACAGTTTGCCTCAGGCACTTTTTTGATGATCAAGGGGTGCGGCTTGTTCTTTTTTGAGTCGTTACCGTTGTCCTTCTCAAACGAGATGATCGTCGGCCGGGGTTGGCCCTTGGCCGGGACATCATGACAGGCCGTGCAGCCGCCGCCCTTTTCGTTGAAAAATTTCGAGTATCCGGGCAGGTCGTTTTTCTTTTTCCAGAGATGACAGGTGGCGCAGAGTTTGCGGTAATAACCAAGGGCCAGCGATGTCCGGCCGCTGTCCATAAGCTTTTTCACGGAATAATTACCATTCTGATTGTCCGCCTCGCCCCAGTAGTAGAGCAGGGTCGCCAGGATGCCCCGGTTGGTGGCCATGAGCGATTTTTTGACCCGGCGGTCATAGGTCGGGTGGCAGCCCGCAACGGCGCAGGTTTTGTCCACGACCCGCAGGTCGCCGGGATTGAGGACCATGCCCTTGTGGGCCTCCTTTTTGCTGATGGCCAGGGGGTTGCCGAGGTGGCAGGGTGAACAGCCCACCACGTTGGCGGCATGGGCGGTGTCCAGTTTTACCTTGGCGTGACAGGAGACGCACATCTCCACGTAACCGGCCGTGGTCACGGAGATCTGTGGCGGCCGCTTGATCGTGGTTTCCCGGAAGACCAGGTAGCCGATCAGGGTCATGGCGAGCAGTAGAAAAACGAGGGCGCTGACGAGTTTGCGGGGTGATTCGGCCATTGGTTATTCCGTGAAATTCTGGACCACCGGGTAACGGCGGCCATGGCCGAAGGCCTTAGTGGTGATTTTGAGTCCCAGGGGCGCCTGCCGGCGTTTGTGCTCGTTGGTTTTGATCCGGCGGACAATGTCCGCCACCACCGGCCGGTCGAACCCCCTGGCGACAATCTCGGCAACAGACAGACATTCCTCGAGATAAGCGGTCAGGATGGGGTCCAGGATCTCGTATGGCGGCAGGTCGTCCTGGTCACGCTGGTCCGGCTTGAGTTCCGCCGTAGGCGGCCGGCTGATGGTCCGCGCCGGGATGAGCTGCCGGTCCCTGTTGATCCGGTGCGCGAGTTCATAGACCATCTGCTTGGGGACATCGGCCAGGACCGCCAGGCCGCCGCTCATGTCCCCGTACAGGGTACAGTACCCCACCGCCATCTCCGACTTGTTGCCGGTGGAAAGCAGCAGGTGCCCGAATTTGTTCGACAGGGCCATCAGCAGGTTGCCGCGTATCCGGGCCTGGATGTTCTGCTCGGTCACGTCTTCCGGCCGGCCGGCAAAGAGCGGTTGCAAGGTGGCCCGGTACGCCTCCATCGCCCTGTCGATCGCCATGGTTGCAAAGTTGCAGCCCAGGTTCGAGGCCAGCTGCCGGGCGTCGTCGATGCTGGCCCCGGAGGTGTAGGGCGAGGGCAGGGCAATGGCATGGACCTGGGCGGCCCCCATGGCCCGGCAGGCGACAGCCGCGGTTACCGCCGAGTCGATCCCGCCGGACAGCCCCAGGACGGCGGTTTTGAAGCCCGTCTTGAGCAGGTAGTCCCGGACGCCGAGGGTCAGGGCCTTCAGGACCTGGTCGATGGAGTCACCAGGCAGCCTGTCGGAGCCGGCGGCCCGGAGCGAGTCGCTGTCAACCACCAGCATATCCTCGGTAAATCCAGGGGCGGCGGCGATGATCTCCCCGTCATGGTTCATGGCCATGGAATGGCCGTCAAAGATGAGCGAATCCTGTCCCCCCACCTGGTTGACATAGAGAAGGGGAAGCCGGTGTTGCCGGCAGATGCGGGCGAAGACCTCCTTTCGTTCGCCGATCTT
>JAJRTB010000078.1 GCA_024278495.1 Deltaproteobacteria bacterium | reverse complement strand
TTCTGTTAACGGATGTCCGTCCGGAAATGAGCTTTTTTGCCCGATATCCGTGTATCGCTCAAAAAACAATACCTCTGCGCCTTGTCAATAGCGCTAGCCCATTGTGTTCGCGTAACCCGCTATTGAGCGAAAGTTTCCTTTCCGCGCAGACTGTAATGACAGACAAGCCAAAGAATCGGCACGGATCAGGTGAAGGAGAACAATCAGGTGGGCAGCGTTCCTACCTGCAGACTGACGCGTCACCCTTTCTGCCGCAGTTGCCCTTGGCATCGCAGTTGACATAGCCCTCGGGACAGGGACGATGCTGACTGTAATCCCAGTTGATATCCCCGGCGGCATGCTTCCCGGGACAGGTTTCCGCCTTTCTGCCGCAGTTGCCCTTGGCGTCGCAGTTGATGTATCCCTCGGGACAGGGACGATGCTGACTGTAGTCCCAGTGGATATCCCCGGCGGCATGCTTCCCGGGACAGGTTTCCGCCTTTCTGCCGCAGTTGCCCTTGGCGTCGCAGTTAATGTATCCTTCGGGACAGGGACGATGCTGACTGTAGTCCCAGTGGATATCTCCCGGGGGGTGCTTTGCCAGGGCGCCTCCGGCTATAAGAAACAAACTGGAAACGACAAGGATTGAGAGGATCAGTTTCATGATTTTCTCCTGGTTGCTCTTTTGTGTCGGTATATCTTCGCATCATGCGAAAAGACAATACTTACCAGCGGCGGCCGGATATTCCTGCTCCACTGTGCTTAAAACAACGTGTAAATAAACGGTGCGGATGTTTCACCGACTATGATCAACAGTCCGATGCTCAACAGCACAACAACAACAGGAAGGACCCACCAGACTTTATGCTCAAGGGCAAACTGAAACATCTCACGGAGAAGCGACATGAGATATTTGATAAAGTGCATATCAGGAACTCCTCCCATCATAAAATGATTTTATATCAATTACCCTATTTTGCCGGCCGGTGCGAGAAAAAACGTACAGGATGGGGGCCGCATCCGGGACAATTTATCTTCCCGGCGCGCACCTTCCCGTTGCTGACAGCAGAACAAACTCTCATCAAACCGTTCCGCGCCGATCGCAGAAAAAGGCCTGTCCCGGGAACGTCGGCTTCGGTCCGCGTTGAACAAATCAGTCCAGCCGGTAGCTGTCCCGCCAGTTTTCATCATCCTCGAACGGAGGCTGATCCTCTTTTTCAAGCAGGTAGGATCCAAGAACAAGACAGTCCATTTCCGTGCGCATGAAGCAGCGACAGGCGTCTTCCGGGGTACAGACAATAGGTTCACCCCGGACATTGAAGGAAGTGTTAATAATCACACCGTATCCGGTCAGGTCTTCAAACGCCTTGATGATATCATAATAGGGCTTGTTGATTTCCGGAGAAACGGTCTGGATGCGGGCAGAATAATCCACATGGGTCACCGCCGGGATATCAGACCTGACCTGGTTGATCAGCTCGCCAAAAGAAACATCTTTTTCCGTAACGGAAACACACCGTTCTTTCCGGACATCCGCGACAATGAGCATGTAGGGTGACGGCCTGTCCAAATCAAAAAAATCACGCGCTTTTTCTTCCAGGCAGGAAGGCGCAAACGGCCTGAAGGATTCCCTGTACTTTATTTTGAGATTCATGGTAGCCTGCATCCCCACCGAACGGGGATCACCGATAATCGACCTGCAGCCAAGCGCCCGGGGGCCGAATTCCATCCGTCCCTGGAACAGGCCGATGACTTTTTCCCCGGCAAGACGAGTGGCTATTTCACCGGCCCATTCCCGGGGATCAAGCTTTTTCGCGACAAAACCGCTTTTGTCGAGATACGCGCCTATTTCATCATCCGAAAACGAGGGTCCCAGCAGGGCTCCCTGCATGGCATCCTGTCCGGGCCGGACAATACGGGGGTTCTTCCTGATACGATGCCAGGCAAAAAGGGCGGCGCCCAGGGCGCCGCCCGCATCACCGGAAGCAGGCTGTATATAGATATCCCGAAAAATATTTTCCCGAAGCAGACGACCATTAGCCACACAGTTTAAGGCAACCCCTCCAGAAAGGCAGAGATACTCCATACCTGTCAACTCACGGGTATACCGTGCCATTTTAAGAACGATTTCCTCGGTGACCACCTGAATGGAAGCGGCAATATCCATTTCCCGCCGGGTTATGGGACCCTCGGGCGTCCTGGGCGGTCCGCCGAACAAGTCATTCATCAGGCTGCTGGTCATGCGCAGGCCGTGCAAGTACTCGAAATATTCCAGCCGGAGCCGAAATGAACCGTCATCCTTGAGGTCCAGCAGGTGTTCGAAGATCAGATCCACGTAGCATGGCGTGCCGTATGGGGCAAGGCCCATCAACTTGTATTCCCCGGAGTTGACCCTGAAACCGGTAAAATAGGTCATGGCGGAATACAATAGGCCCAGGGAATGGGGAAAACGGAGTTCCCTGAGCATGTCAAGCGTGTTGCCCCGGCCGACGGCAATGGTCGACGTGGCCCATTCCCCGACCCCGTCCATGGTCAGGACGGCGGCCTCTTCAAAAGGCGAGGGATAAAAGGCGGAGGCCGCATGGGACTGATGATGTTCCGGGAAGTACATGGTGTCAACGGCAAGGCCGGCGGCCCGGAGCTCGTTTTGAATCTGGAGAGGAATCCACAGCTTTTGCCTGAGCCAGAGGGGCATCGCTTTCATGAAGGACGCCAGCCCGCGGGGAGCGACACTGAAATAGGTCTCCATGAGCCGGGCGAACTTCAAAATGGGCTTGTCGTAGAAACAGACGGCGTCAAGGTGTTTCCCGGTAATGCCGGCTTCGGCAAGACAGTAGCTGATGGCTCGGCGGGGCAGGCCGTGGTCATGCTTGATTCGCGAAAACCGCTCTTCCTGCGCGGCCGCGGCAATGCGGCCATCCCTCAGAATGACCGCCGCCGAATCATGATAGTAGGCGCTGATTCCCAGAATATACATCAAAACTGCCTCCGGCACGATTTGTCGGACACAGGGTTGGCCGCGTCCTGCCAGTACGACAAGGCGTCCGGGCGAATGGCTCGTTGCATGGGATCAACACCCCGTAACTTCTGAAAAAGACGGCCTGTCGGGAAAAAAATAAAGAAGAAGGGCACAAGAAAAATCCAGGTAATCACCAGGCCGACGACACGGGAGCAGCGCTGGAAAAACCGCTCAATGACCGCATGGATGCCGGGCGCAAAGCGGGACAGGAAAAAGACAAGCGAGGAAATGATCGTCACCAGCAGGGCCATTGCCCGGTGACCGGAAAAAAACAGCAATCCGGCGATCACCAGTCCCATTACCAGAGTCGCCAGGGAAAAGACCAGCGAAGGCGACTGGCTCTGGTGCGTTTTCTCCTCCTGCCGGGGCCAGGCAACACGGGAGGCGCGAGTCGGGGGCGCGGGTTCACTCACTGAGACACCTCCGAGAGGATATTTTCAGGAAAATTACGTTGTTTTTCCATGGCCTTTGCCACCCAGGATGAACCAAAAAAATCCACGATGTTTTGAGCGGCGACGGCATGGGCGAGTGCACCCGGATGGGGATCAAAAACATTGGCCCACAGATCCCTGTTGGAATAATTCCGATAGGCGTCGCGCAAATCCAGGCACGGGATCTTTTGTTCGGCGCACACCTCCAGTACCTGCTCGTGGAGGAAGCCCAGTCGATACTGATCCATGGGATCGGAAAACGTCGGAAAAAGCACTATGCCGAAATCCGTTCCCCGGGCCCGGTAATGGGAAACAAGTCGACGCAGGAGATTCCCGGCGCGGAGAGCCGCCTGGCCCGTTGCGTCACCGAGTTGATCGACAAGATGGCGGGCATACGTTTTTTTTATTCCTTTTTTTCGCTGTAAGGCTCCGTAGCCTCGCTGCAACATGTAATAAAGCGCTGAATGCCGCCACAACCAGGCATGGAGTTTCCGGTTCCCGACAAGGAGTTCCGGTTTGAACCCGCCTGATCCGGCTGGTGAGACCATATCGTTGACATACCATTGATAGAGAACATAATCAGGCTGTATGGCATCGACAAATTTTGTAAACTTGAGGTGATCTTCCAGGTTGAAACCACATATGCCTATGTTTTCGACCTCAATACCCGCCTGTTCGTTTTTTTCCCGCAGTTGCCTCTCAACCAGTTCGGTAAATCGCTTGTCGGCCGGATAAACGCCCTGACCACAGGTAAAAGAATCACCGATAACCGCGACCCGGTATCGGTTATCCCCGGGCTGTTCACTGAAAGAACGGCCACGCAGGCGATACCCGTTTATTTCACTTTTGAAGAGGTGTTGATGGGTTACGGAAAAATAGGATTTTCCATCCGCGGTGGACAGGACATCGCGGTAATAAACCCGCAAAAACAGCTCCAGGCAGAAAATGACTGCCACAAGGGTAATAATGGTAAAGAAAAAGACAGCCCAGACGACAAAAAAAATCCCGTGTTCCCGCCGAGATGCGAATCCGGAAATCATTATTACCAGTTTTCCTGTGCCTGCCGAAGATTCATCGAGAGTTCCCTGCCGAGAAAGGGGAAAAGGAAAACAGAGCCACGGTGACTCAAATGATTGTCATCGTGATAGAGAAGCTCACCCTTGTCTCCGAAGATTGAAGTAACATAGTTCTCCGGATCAAAAAACGTCACCTTCCCGCTCCCCAAGGCGATTTCGGAAAACAGTTGTTTCCCGGCCATCAGTCGTTTACGGCTTTTTTCCTCAACTATATCACAGTCCGGTCGGTCGACCGCTGCAAGCAGGAAAGCAGCAGGAGTAACCTGTCGGCTCAGGCATTTTTGCGGCGCTTCCTCCAGCACCGGCACCTGGCCGAGCAGAACAACTTCTTTACCCGCCATGACCAGGGAATTTATGGTATGCCTGATGGTCCTGTCAAGGAGTTTTTGCTGTTTTTCCAGCGTATTATACCGGAGCAAGGTCTGTTTGCTGAAAAACAGTCCCGGCCTGACCGCGTAAAACCCATGCCGCCAGGTCAGGAAGACATACCGGGTCGCTGTGTTGTTGATGATTTTTTCCAGCGCCTCATTATGGCGTTTTGCGCAGGAACGGTATTGTTTACTCAGAGCATTTTGTTCGTCACCGTAAAATTCGTAAAACAGGGGGGGGCAAGCCGGCAGGCCGGCCATGCCGAAAGAAATATTCCGTTCCCTGCACCATTGCCGGACCGGCCAGGCATAATACCCGACATGTGAATCTCCCAGTAAAACGGCTTCCTGGTTGTCAGGTTCTGGATAGGTGGAAATATCAGTCATGTCGGAGTCCGCGAGTAATTCCTGTATCCGGGTGTCGTGCATAAAACGCCAGCCGCTCCGGGAAGCATTTTGAAAGCAGGTCGCATAAAGGATCATGCCGACCATGACTGCCGCCGCAGACAAAATGGTGGCGACACCGGAACGGTTTGCATCCAGGGCATAAAAACCGCTTAAAAACAGGAAACTGGAGAGAGCCCACATCGCAAGGAGCAACAATATCTCCCGGCGGGGCATGGATTGGGGACGAGGCAGAGTCAGGTGGGGATCGGTCCCGTCCAAGCGAAGCAGAAGTCCCCCGTAGCCGGGCTCCGCCCTCAGGTTGAACAGATCCTTTACCGTTAACGCGATGCCGCCGGGATCCATGCTCTCGCGCAGGGAAAACAGGCCGCCGGAAAAGGCAATATGCTCCACCAGAACCCTGCCTGTGGACCGGGCCGGATCCAGACGGATTTTGTCGGTCGCAAGGAGGTCCGGAAGGGCAAAACGAAAACGATATACCCCTGTATCTGTTTCAGAAGATGCGTAACTGACAGTCTGAGAATTTTCCTCGGAAAAATCTGCGCCGGAGGGTGCCCAGTACACACTGAACTGTTCATTTTCCACCACCATGTCCAGCGGCTGCAAATCAATGTCGACAAGGGTCACCGGAGAAATAATTCCGGCGCGTATGGCGGAAACACACACATACGTGCCGAGCAGGGACGGGAGCAAAACCAGGCAGACAGGGAGCAGGGTTCTTGACAGTTTAACGCGAACAGCGCCCCTGGCAGCCTGAACGGCCTGCCTGGCATATTGCTGAACGCGTCCCGTACGAAACGGTTGCTCGATATAGAGCCAGGAGCCTGAGGCCAAAACGAACGAGATCAGGCCAAGGAGAGCGCCGGTGCCCGGGGAAATATCCGGACCTATCGCCTCCCTGTAGAAAATTATGACCGGCCAATGCCAGAGATAAAGAGAGTAGGATATCTTCCCGACAAAGACCACGGCACGACGTGAAAGGAGATAATGGACAAGGGAAGCGCGCGAGGCCCCCGTGGACAGAATAAACAAGGTACCCGCGACGGCAGGCAGGGCCCAGGGGCCCGGAAAGGCTACCCGGTCGTTCAGGAAGAACAGGGAAAAAAGGATCAGGGCAAGACCGGAAACAGCGAGAGGTTCCGTCCATTTCGACCGGCTCGACATGCCGGGAGACAGGGCGAGAAAACCGCCCATGCCCAATTCCCAGGCCCGGGCGGGAAGCATGTAAAAGGCCTCCAGGGGATCAACCCGGACAAGCCATGCGCTGTAGCAAAACGAGAGAACGTAAAGGACCAGCAAAACGCTCCGCCGCCTGCCTGTCCGGAAGCGGTGCAGCATCCAGATGAGGAACGGCCAGGCAAGGTAAAACTGCTCCTCCACCCCCAGGGACCAGGTATGCAAAAGCGGAGAAAATCTGGAATCGACATCGAAATAGCCGGTATCACGGACAAAAGAAAAATTGGATACCTGCAAAGCGGCATAGCGCAAATCATGAAAAAATTTTTCATACAGGGCCGGTTCAAGGCTGAGCATGGCAAGGAGAGAGGTAGCCGCCAACATGGCGAACAGGGCCGGAAAAATACGCCTGATGCGCCTGGCGTAAAAATCGGCAAACCTGAACCGCCGCGCAGAAAGCTTGGCGTTAATGATCCCCGTGATGAGATATCCTGAAATGACAAAAAAAATGTCCACGCCGACAAAACCGCCGGGCATGAGGCGGCTGTCGAGATGATACAGAAGAACACTGGTAACCGCGAGAGCCCGAAGCCCGTCAATATCGGGACGATATTGCATAAAAC
The DNA here is from genome assembly GCA_024278495.1 of Deltaproteobacteria bacterium. Classification (GTDB taxonomy): domain Bacteria; phylum Desulfobacterota; class Desulfobulbia; order Desulfobulbales; family Desulfobulbaceae; genus UBA10518. The sequence goes on along the minus strand of JAJRTB010000078.1, from coordinate 2,653 downwards.
CTAGCCCCTGTTTCCCGCTGCTTTGCATCGGCCCGGCAACACAATCCCGGCCATTTTTCCACATCGTATCGTCACGGGAATTCCGGAAGCATGTATTCCGTGCCCGCCGGCATAAAAGATACTTTCAATGAAAATCATTAACATTGAAATGGGGGAACGGGCGCTTCACGGGCGCAGCAGGAGGTGCAGCCAGGGAGCTACAACCGGGGGAGGCGGCGGATCGAAAAGCGTACTTTTACTGAGCGCCTCGAACCAGGTCCGGGCCATCTTTTTGTTGCCGGTCTGCGACAGGTGCAGCCCGTCACCGGAAGTATAGAGGGTCTTCCAGTTACCCACCATGGATGTGTAATGATCCGCCAGCAGGACATTTTCCTCCGTGGCAAGCTCGCGGATCTGCGGGTTATAAAAAAACGCGATGTTCTGAACCGGAAAGGCGGCATGTTTATCCGTATTGGGGGTAATCGTTCCCAGAACGGGCTCAACTCCGGCGGCCCTGCTTTTATCAATCATCAGCTTGAGATTGGCCCGCAGGGTGCGTTCGGAAATATATCCGGCGGCATCGTTGGCGCCAAACATAATGAGAATGAAATCCGCCCCTCCCGTGTCAGCGTGGGAAGCAAGCACCGTGTCCAGGCAGTCACGCGGATTCTTTTCACAGTCCAGGCTGTCAATACTGGTAAAGCCCATGTGCCCCCAGTTATACACTGTTGCCGACACGGGTTGCCGCCAGCCTTTAAGATCAGGGAGTTCGGTTTCGATGATTATATCAAGTTCAATGGGGTAGCCCCAGCCGGTCGTGACGGCGCCGTACCGGGGTGAGGTAATCCCCCAGACAATCTTTCCGCCGTCACCATCGTATTTCCTCGCCAACCCCTGGGTAATACTGTCTCCAACGGCCAGCAGGGTAAACGCGTCAACCTGGGCGTCGGACAAACCGGGCAGCAGCAGGGAAATACTTGCCCAGCAGAGGAGGAAAAACCATGCTGTTTTCATGGGGACGAGCGCTGAATTCTTATTGATACTTGCTGCTGTTTGTTCCCGCGCCAGATTGCAGACTGATCCGGGGGAACAAAAGGAGGAGCGAGAAGGGGATCTGCGTGACCACCTTCATTTTTTTGAGCTTGCGTATTCATCATGCGTTGTTTTTCCGCCAACGGGATCAACTCTTCCTTCGACCAGACCCCGCGAACGAGTACGCTTCTCAGGGTCCTGTAACCGCCCTGCCTGAGACCTTTCCAAAACAGAACAAGACGCCGCTTCGCATCAACAGCGAAAACGGGCAGAATATCCGGGGTTGTGTTTTCCCGGTTGACCTGAAACGGAACATCCCAGGCCGACCCGTTCCAGCGGCAGATGTAGATGTCATCTCCAAATCGCCCCGAACCAGAGAAAGCCAGCCACACCGTGCCGGCATCATCAATGCCCAGAGACGGAGCCAAATCCGAACTTGTCGCGGTTTTAACCACCTCTTCTGTGCGCCACTGCCCGTCGGCCCCGGAAAAGAAGCGGGAATGAATCGTCCCGCTCATGCCGGCAAGGCGGGTCCAGGCCACCCAGATATTACCGCGTTCATCACTGATTACCACGGGCGCGGCTTCCGGTTGCGTATTGTTCGACAGGGTAAGGCGACGCACCTGATTCTGCTTTTCACGCGCCGTCATGTTTATGCTGAAAGTGGCGTCCGGATTGCGCTGCGCCCAGACAAGAATGGCGTCCGCCGCCAGGGCCTGGAGCGGCACGGTTGTGACAGACGACATCAGGCCGACAACGACAACCCGGAGCAACAATCTCATATCAGGCGCCTGAATCCGTGACAGGCAGTTATGTTCGTATCAGTCAACATCTTGAAAAAAAATCGGATAATTGTCGGATCAGCATTGTAACCCGTTGATGTATCACAGCGGTAACTCATGAACCGCGACCTGTGACACGAAAAACCTCAACAATAACTTTTTTTATTACTCTTTTTCTTCTGTCCTGGCGAGAAAAATATCCCGCCACCCGGGGCCAAATGAAGTTTACATGGCTTTCGCGACTCGGAGGTCCGCAGATTATTTCCCCCGGGTAATTGCGGGCAAAAACATAGTCCAGGGGAAACCCGGCGCCGCGTCGTCGTTCAGGATCGTCCCCAGCCCCTGGCCGTCCCCTATTGTCGCGTTCGTCGTGCCGGACAGGCTCAGCGTGAAGGTCTCGTCCGGCTCGTAGGTCCCGTCACCGCTCACCGTCACCGAAACCGTCTTCTGCGTCTGACCCGGGCTGAAGCTCAGCGTGCCGGACCTGGCCGTGTAATCAGAGCCAGCCGTCGCGCTCAGGTCCGACGTCGCATACGACACCGTCGATGTCACCTCTGTCGCGCCCGTCAGCGTCACCACGAAATTGAACGCCGTGTTCCCAGCGTCACCCTCAACCGCGCTCACGTCCGACACCGAAAAAACCGGCGCCGCGTCGTCGTTCCGGATCGTCCCCAGCCCCTGGCCGTCCCCTATCGTCGCGTTTGTCGCGCCCGACAGGTTCAGCGTGAAGGTCTCGTCCGGCTCGTAGGTCCCGTCACCGCTCACCGTCACCGAAACCGTCTTCTGCGTCTGACCCGGGCTGAAGCTCAGCGTGCCGGACCTGGGCTTGTAATCAGAGCCAGCTGTCGCGCTCAGGTCCG
>JAJRTB010000077.1 GCA_024278495.1 Deltaproteobacteria bacterium | reverse complement strand
GGGAAGGCCGCTGAAAGGGCGGGAGAGTCAGAAGACCTGCCTGAAAAGAGGGTGATGTGCCTCCGTGGACAAGGGGCATGTTAACGGATCTCGTGGATAAAAATGGGAAATCCCCGGATCGATTTATTTCGGTCCGGGGATTTTTTTTGCCCGGACTACCAGACAACAAGGAGGTGGATATGGGCAAAACAGAACGCATCCAGATGCGGATGACCTGGCATACTGTCAGGTCATGGGACGGCTTTCAGGCCGTCATGGCGTTTTTGCGATCAGCAGGCGGCTGACAAGGTGGTTCTGGAACCGTTGACAGCGGCGGAATTGTGGCATGGCCTGCTTGAGCCACTCATCCGGCTTGTCGCCTTTCTCTCCCTGGGAATGCTGGTTGGCAACTTTATCGAGGCCCTCAACTGGACCAGGCGGGTTGGCGTCCTGGCCCGGCCGCTTATCCTGGCGGGGCACCTGTCGCCGGTGACCGGCGCCGCTTTTTCCATGGCCTTTCTCTCCGGGGTGGCGGCAAACACCATGCTGGCCGAGGCTTATGACCAGGGCCGCCTGCGCAAGCGGGAGCTGATCCTGGCCAACCTGTTCAACAGCCTGCCCAGGTTTTTCCTGCACCTGCCCACGGTGTTCTTCATGACCGCGCCGCTGATTCGGGGCGCTGCCTTCATCTACGTGGGGGTGACCCTGACGGCGGCGGTGTTGCAGACCATGCTGGTCGTGCTGGCCGGTCGAGTGCTGCTGCCGGATTCCGGTCCGGCCGAAGAGGAGGGCCCGGAGAGAAAGGGCGCCCGGGCCGTCGGCTGGCGGCAGGCCCTGGCCAAAAGTCGCAAACGTTTCCGGAAACGGATCAGCAGAGTTATTCGCTTTACCGTGCCGGTATACATCCTGTTTTTTCTTCTGCAGCACCAGGGCGCCTTTGACCTGGTCAAGCGTTTCCTGGTGGAGCACGCGCCGTTTCTGGCCTGGCTCCACCCGGAGTCCCTGGGCATTATCGTGCTGCACGTAACAGCGGAGTTTACGGCCGGTCTGGCCGCCGCCGGGGCTTTGCTCGATGCGTCGAGCATGGGGTATCGGGATGTGGTGCTGGCCCTTCTGGTCGGCAATATCCTGGCCGCCCCGGTACGGGCCGTTCGGCATCAGTTTCCCTACTATGCCGGGATCTTTTCGCCCCGGCTGGGGCTGGAGCTGATCGCGTACAGTCAATTTTTTCGGATAGGCGTCATTTTCGGCGTAACCGTTGCTTTTTATTTCTTCACAGTATGAAAGGAGACACAATCATGTTGAACAATATATCTGCAAAACTGATATACCTTGCAGCCGTCGTGCTCTGCGGCGCGGCTCTTTTCCTCTGGCAGGGCGAGGCCCGGGCCATGACCCGGACCCTGAAGACGGAACCGGCCATCGTGATCGTTGTCTTTGGCACCACCACCAGGGCCCAGGTAACCTTTGATTTCTTTGAAGAGCAGCTCTGGCAGGAGCTGCCCCCGGAGTTTCGCGGTCATAAAATCGTCTGGGCCTTTACCTCGGAGATTGTCCGGGAACGGGCCAACAAAGAGTTCAAAGAGGCGGGCTCTGACAAACGCTACCTCAGTCTGGCCCAGACCCTGGCCAACCTGGAGGACGAGGGCTACCGCAAGGTGGCGCTCCAGTCCCTGCACATCTTTCCCGGCCAGGAGTATGAGGACATGGAAACGGTCATCGACGCCTTCCGGGAGATCGGCCTGCGGATCGAGTACGGCGGCACCCTGCTCCACGAGTGGCCCTGGCTGTTTGAAGCGGTCGGTGTCCTGGAAAAGGAGTTCCTGGGCGACAAGGAGGGGTGCAATATCCTGGTGGCCCACGGCACGCCCGAGACCTTTCCCGGTTCCAACGCAACGTACCTGGGGCTGGCCCGTTACCTGAGCCTCAGGTATGACAACGTCTTTGCCGGCGGCGTGGACGGGGTACTGACCAGGGAGCAGGCCCTGGACCAGGCCCGGGCCTGTCCGGTCAGGCGGGTCCGTCTCATCCCCTTCATGTACGTGGCGGGCGACCATATCATGAACGATATCATGGGGACCGAGGCCGATGACGAAGGGGTCCCGTCCTGGGCCATGGAGCTGAAGGAGGACGGGCTGCAGGTCGATACCGTGCATATCTCCTACCGCGGCAGCGACTATTTCAAGGGGCTTGGGTTCTACCGGGAAATCAACTCGATGCTGATCCGTCAGCTCGTTGAAAGCCTGGAGCGTCTGGAAAAGTATTAACCATCCCGGATCCGTGACGAAAATTAGTGTTTCTGTCAGTGAACATCTTGAAAAAATGAACTATCTGCTCTCACATTCAGCCCGAAAAAATTCCACCCGCTCCGCCCTTCGGGCGCCCACTCGCGGCCCATCTGAAAGTGATCAAGCCATGGTGCATAGGTTACTATAGCCCCATGGCCCGATCACTTTCATCTGCACCACGGGTGAACGCTCACGGATCCAGGACTATGAAACAGTGGTGGCGCAGGCTCCATCGCTGGGCAGGGCTTATGCTGGCCGGTTACGTGGTTTTTTACTGCGTGACCGGCCTGCTCCTCAACCACCGGCGTGATTTTCAGTACTTTCAGCAGCGCGACAGGGCCGTGAGCCCTGTCATGCCGCAGGACACCACTGTATTGCGGGCGTTCATCGACGCCTACAAGCGGCAGATAAACCGCGCAGATGACCCGCGGGTGATCCGGATCCGGGACAACGGGGTGATCGAGTTCCTCTATGGGGCGCACGGCAAAACGACCTATATCATAGATCCGGAACGAGGCACCATGGCCAGGGTCGACAAGTCGGAGCGCCAGCCGTGGCACTGGCTGAACCGCCTGCACAAGTCGTTTCAGACCAGCGGTCTCTGGCTGGCGCTGACCGACGTGGTCGGCGTCCTGATCATCTTCCTGACTCTCAGCGGCCTGCTGCTGTTTCACTATACCCGGCGCGATATCTGGCTGCTGCTCGGTGGTCTGTTCGTGCTGGGCCTGGGCATGGTGCTGGCATGAGCGGACAAGGATTTCGCCTGTCGTTTCCAGCCTGGCTGGCACTGCTCGGTGCCGGGTTGGTATTAACTGTGGTTCTGGCAACGGGTATGGGCTATATCCGCATCTCGCCGGCCGAGGTCGTCCAGGTACTCCTGGCTGCCGTAACCGGGAACGCGGAGCGGTCGTCCGAGGTGAGCAGTCTTTTTCCTTTTGTCGTTCTTGAAGTGCGGCTGCCGCGTATTCTCTGCGCGGTCATGGTGGGTGGCGGCCTGGCCCTTTCCGGCGTCGTCTTTCAGGGGATTCTGCTCAACCCCCTGGCCGATCCCTATACCCTGGGGATCTCCTCGGGCGCGGCCTTTGGCGCGGCCCTGGCCCTGCTGCTCGGCCT
>JAJRTB010000076.1 GCA_024278495.1 Deltaproteobacteria bacterium | reverse complement strand
ATTGATGCCGACGGCGCGAGAAGGCTGCTCAGGATTTTTTTTGACGAACACCTCCGGGAGATTGGTCGCCGCGCTCCTGAAACCACAGAATATGATCCCCGCAAAAGACCCTGGTACAAACAGGCCAAGGCAACCGACACGGTCAGCGCGGTTGAGCCGTATCTCTTTTATTTTCTTCGGGTGATCGGGACGACCATAAGCTACCGGGCCGGGGGAATCGACGCGGTCGTGGCCGCGGACGTGACCATGCACCAGATCTCCGAGACCGTGGACAAGCACCTGGTGACGCCGAACTCGGAAGTAGCGCTGCTGGATGCAAGTCTGGATGTCCTCGCCTACACGGTTCCGGACAGGACAATCTTGCGCTGGGATAACGAGCGGGTCAGGTTGGCGCGGCTGGAGGATCTGGGCAGCGGTGTCCTGTCGTTTCTGGGGGAGAAACGTTTACAACGCCCCGGTCCCCTTGGTTTTACGTATGACGGGCGGGAGTGGACCGGTGTGGTTCGGACCCTGAACGTCAGCGGTGTCAAGGGGCGTGATTTGACCCTGGTGATGATCTCCCCGCGTGATGAACTGCTGGCCGATGCCATTGCCATGGTTAAACGCTCCCTGTTGATTACCCTGGGGATCATCGCCCTGGCCATCCCCCTGGTTTCCCTGGTTGCCGCTTTTATTTCCCGGGCCATGAAAAAACTGGCCGGAGAAGCGGAGTTGATCAGCCGATTTGATTTTTCCGGTTCCATAGCTCTTCGCTCCAGGATCAGGGAGGTTGATGAACTGGCCCGTTCCATGGACCTGATGAAGGGGACCATCAGTCGCTTTCTGGCCCTTATCCGATCCCTGGCCGCTGAACAGGATTTTGACGCCATGCTGGAGCAGATCACCGGGGAAACTCTCAATGTGAGCGGCGCGGACGGCGTACTCACTTATCTGTACAACGAAGACACCAGGACTTTCAGTCCCGGCTCCCTGTTCAGCCGGGAACGGGGCCGCCTGGAAAGTTCCTTGGTTTCCGAGGTGACGATGGATAAAAACAGTAACCTGGTCCGGGCCTGCGCCGCCGGTGAAATCCATCATGTCCAGGTCGGGCGCACAGTTTCAGAGTTTGCGGAGCTGCTGGACCACTTTCACGCGGAAGAGCTGCAGATTTCCATTTTACCGCTCAAGGACAGGAAAGACGAGGTGATCGGCCTGCTCTGTCTGCTGAACCGGGTGGGCCGCCCGGAGACTGAAGCCGCAACCTGGGAGCAGCGGCTTGATTTTATCCGAACCTTTTCAGGCTTTGCCGCAGTGTCTCTGGAGAGCAGGCAGCTTCTCGAGATGCAGAAACGGTTAATGGATTCCTTCATGCACCTGCTGGCCGGCGCCATTGACGCCAAGTCCGCCTATACCGGCGGTCATTGCCAGCGGGTGCCGGTGCTCACCAGGATGCTGGCCCGGGCAGCCTGTGAGGACACCGAGCGATACCGGGACTTCCAGCTCGACACGGAGGGATGGGAGGCCGTGCACCTGGCCGGCTGGCTCCACGACTGCGGCAAGGTGACCACTCCCGAGTATGTGGTGGACAAGTCAACCAAACTGGAAACTATCTATGACCGTATCCACGAGATACGGACCCGGTTCGAGGTGCTGAAACGGGACGCCGAGATCCGGTTCTGGCGCCGGGTGGCCGGCGGGGCTGATCCTGAAGCCCTGCGGTCGGACCTGGACAAGGAACTGCGGGAACTCGACGATGATTTTGCCTTTGTGGCCCGATGCAACGTGGGCGGCGAGTTCATGGCCCCGGAAGATGTCGACCGGCTGGAGCGGATCGGAGCACGGACCTGGCAGCGTTCCCTGGATGACCGGATAGGTATTTCCCGGGAAGAGGCGAAGCGAAAAGAGCGGATCCCGGCGCCGCAACTTCCGGTGACGGAAGCCTTGCTGGATGACCGGCCTGATCACCTGATCGAACGGGGCGACAACGACCGGCTGGATCCGGACAACCCCTGGGGCTTTAAGCTCAACATGCCTGAGTATCTTTATAACCGCGGCGAACTCTACAATCTCAGGATCGCCCGCGGCACCCTGACCGCGGAGGAACGCTACAAGATCAACGACCATATTGTCCAGACCATCATCATGCTGGAGAAACTGCCCTATCCCAGGCATCTCAGGCAGGTGCCGGAGCTTGCCGGCGGCCACCACGAGACCATGGACGGTCGGGGCTACCCCCGCGGGTTAACCGGTGCGCAGATGCCGCTCACCGCCCGGATGATGGCCATTGCCGATATATTCGAGGCCCTGACAGCCACGGACCGGCCCTATAAAAAGGCCAAGACCCTGAGCGAGGCGCTCAAAATCATGTCTTTTATGAAAAAGGACAACCACATCGATCCGGACCTGTTTGAGCTCTTCCTGCGAAGTGGTGTCTATCTGGAATACGCCAGGGAATACCTTGACCCGGCTCAGGTCGATGAGGTGGACATTGCCCGGTATCTGGATCAGGCCTGATCCGGGAAAGACAGGCATTGTTCGTTGTGGGCGGCATCCTGGTCCATCCACTGCCCGTCATTTGCGGACGATGAACCTGAGCGTGCTTCTGTCCCATGCATACCCGCCGCCCGCCCAGATATCGTCGATCCGGTCCAGGTCAAAGTTGAACCCCCTTATCTCGCTGTAAAGCTCGTAGACCGCCAGGATCTCCTCGTCGTCGATCACCAGGTCCTGGTTGGTGTCGGCCCAGTGAAAGGGCGCCGTCGCGACACCGGTGTCCCCCTTGATCGCTGTCTGCCTGCCGCCTTGACGATTCAGGGTGACCGTGCCCGAAAAGGATACGGTTGCGCCCGGAGCCAGGGTGTCGGGCAGACGGCACATGTAGGCGTAGAGCGTTGGCTCGCCCGTGGTGCGGCTGATCCATTTCAGGGCATTGTTTACGGGGTCAAACGAGGTGATGGCCGGTACCCCGTGGCCGGCGGCGGCCCCCCTGGGAATGGTTTCTTTAATGATCAGGGCCAGAGGTGTCTTTTCTGCCGGCTTCATCCGGATGAGGACCGGAAAAGAGCTGCCGGCCGGGGCGTGCGGCGGCAGAATCCGGATTGCCTCTATCACCTTCTGCCTGTTTCCCGCCGGCTTGAGCGGGAGCAGGTACACAAGGGCTGCTGTCACCAGGATTACGATGGGCACGGCGATCGCCGGAAACAGTTTTGCCGGGTTGGGCTCGTTGTCCGGTGCTGCTTGTTCCCGCTGCTCAGCGGCGGGGACGCTGTTCTGCTCCTGTGTGGCCGTTTCCTCAATCTCCTCCAGGGGAACCTCCAGGGCCCGGGCCAGCTTTTCGGCGTTTTCAAGTTTTATCGTCTGGTAGCGCTTGTTCTCCCACCTGGAGATGGTATCAGTGGTGACCCCGATCACGGTTGAGAGGTAGAGTTGGGTCAGACCCTGATCTTTCCGCAACCTTCTGATTTTTTCACCGTCAATCCGGATCACGGGCGGCGGGGTGTAGGGAGGAACCGGTTTTTTGTCACAGGTATCAGGCATGGATCTACTGTAGCCATTCCCGCGCCATGATTCAAATCCAAACAGTCATTCCGGTTTTTTTTCTTGTTTTTCTTGAGCGTTTATCGTCGCCGACTATGGATATTTCAGCATGTCGGGTCGACATCCGGCCATGTCCACTGGTTGGCGTCCAGTTTTTTTCGTATGGTGAAGGCAAAGGTACAGGCCCGGGGGCGAGCCCCGGGAACACACGGAAAAAGACACAGGAGGAAACAGATGAAAACAATCATGACGCAAAGCACGGTTCTTCTGGCCGCGGTTCTCGTGTTCACCATGGGTCCGGTTAAGGTCCGGGCGGAAACAGGAAATGTCGCGCCGCAGGAGGAAATCACCATCAAGGGCAAAAAACCGGCCCGGTTCAACCATACGACCCATCTTGACCTGGGCCTTTCCTGCGCAACCTGTCACCATGACGCGGACCACAAGCCAAGAACCGCCGAGGACATAGGCGCCCTGGCCGACACGGCCGAGCTGAAGTGTGTCACCTATCACAACGGTGACTTTACCGTTCCCAAGCTGCGCAAGGCCAAGGATGTGTTCCACGCCCGCTGCAAGAGTTGTCACACCGAGGGCTATCAGGGCAGGAAGGGACCGAAGAAATGCAACGCCTGTCACCTGAAGAAAAAGAAGGCCTACGAGGGGTGCTGATGACGGTTCAGGGTAGGCTGAAGCCGGTTCCTTCCGGCTTCAGCCCGTTTGGCTTCTGATATTCCCGGCTTGGCTTGTTATCCTGGAAAAGCTGAAAGGGCCACTGAATCGTCCGTTTGATAACGTTGATCGGCGTAGCCAGGATATCGGTCGCCAGGTTGGTGGTGATGTCGGGGTTGTCCAGGTCTCCGGTAAGGTTCAGGGCCGTGCTGAGACGGCCGTCTTCCCCCAGGATGGCGTAGCCGGCCAGGGGAATTTTATTGATGATTTTGCTGTAATCCTTCAGGGTAAAAAGTTCAAAGGTCATATTGATGGTCCGCGTGCCGCGGTCAATCCAGCCTTGGGCTTCGGCATCCACGGTTTCGCCGTCAAGACGCAGGTGATGCACGGTCATCCTGTTCTTATGGTAGTTGAAGTACGCGACTGCGTCCCGGACAACATAACCGTTACTGTCAAATCCCGGGGCGGAAAAGGTCATCAGGGCGGGAATGGTATTGATAAAGGCCATGATGTTGTTGATGATCTTGGTATTGCGGATGAGGATATTTTTTGCTTCGATAAATCCTTCAATATTATTGACCCGGCCTTGCAGGACAACGTCAAAAATTCCCCTGCTCAGGTCCATGTTCTCAAAAAAGGCGTCAAAGAGTTCCGCGTCCAGGTTGCGGCCGACCAGAGTGAGGCCGTCCGGCTGATAGGTGAATTCAATGTCACCGCCCAGGGTCTGGGCGTTGAGTGAAACGTGACGGTCCGATTCACGGAAGCGGAACTCGCCGGTGGGGATCTCAATGTCGGAGATTTTGAGCAGGATCGCCGGGCCGGTTATTTCCAGGGGCAGGGGAGACTGAAAGTCGGTCTCGTCGTTAAACAGGCCCGTGTCAAGGGTTACCAGGTAATCCCGGATGGCGGCCTTCACCTGCCGGTCAACCATGTATAGGGTGATCCTGTCGTCATTGATCGAGACGTGCGCCCGGGAACGGTTGCCGGTCCCATGTATGCGGAAGCGGGTCACCGGATTGCCCTCCAGGGACAGGTACGGGTTGGGAATGATCACATCCGCGTCAGCCGTGATGGTTCCGTTCGCGTCCATACGGGCCGTCACGTTTCCCTGTGAGATCTGGCGGGCCTTGAGAAGCGGGATCGCGGCGGATAACGGCGCAAGGTTGCTGATGGTGACAAGTTTTTCATTATCACGGATTGTGAAGGTGGTCTGGTAGTCGTCTGCGGCAACCGTGGTTGTTGTCCCGTCGAAGGCAACCCGCAACGGAATTTTCTTGTCCGCCAGGTCAACAAGGGGTGTCCCTTTCATGGCATAATGCAATTTGTCGACGTTGCAGAGCAGCCTGGCCCGGCCTGTGTCCGTATCTATTTCACCGGAGAGTGAGCCGCTGAACAGGGTGTCATAGGCGAGATCAGCCTGCCCGAGGCTGATGGTCCGGTCATGCAGCACTGCCTCGGCCCGCGTGACTTGCCAGGTCGATCTTCCCCACTGCCAGGTACCGCTCCCGGTTGTAAATCGCCCCCTGGTCCGCAGGGTAAAGTCGGGCAGGGCAAGGAGCAGGCGCAGGTCGGCCCGGGTGACGCCCGAGATCTGCCGCATGGGCAGGCTGATGTCGTAGGCGGTCAAAATATCGAGGATGTCCCGGTCCAGCGCGGCTTCGGTCAGCAGGTGGATATCCAGGATGGAGCCAGCGCCTATGAGCGGCGCGATGACGACTGTGCTGCCGGCCAGTTTTTTCTTTCGGAATTCTGGTGTGCTCAGTTTGAAGGAGAGCTTGTCGTTTTGGTAGCTGATGTCGATTTTGTCGCTGCGGACCGGGTCCAGGTCCGGGTGAAAGCGGATGGCTGCTCCCTTGGCCACGGCCGTGCCGCTGACGTTGGCCGGGCCGATCCGTGCGATTTCCGAGAGTTTCAAGTCCAGGCGCAACCCGTTGACCTGAAAGGAATCGGCCGTGATGTTGGCGCCGACCCAGGCCGGGATATCTTCGTCAATGGGGAACCGGCGCAGGAGAGCTGCCAGGTCGGTAAACGGTTCCGTGCTGAGGCGCACTGTGCAGTTGTCAGCTGACCCCCTGATTGCCAGAGAACCTGTGCCCCATGGCGTACCAATTTCGCCGTCAAAGAGGTAGAGATCATCACCACGGCTATAGGAGCCCCTGACTGTCATGGAGATGCCCATGGGGGGGATCTGCAGGGCAGTCAGGTCCACCTGGAGCGATGTTTCGTCAAAGGTAATGATCGCGTCCAGGGAAACGTCCCGGCCGGTAATCCGGAAACGGTCGTCACGGTAGTGCAGGCCGGCTGAGTAGTCCCGGAAACGTATGGCTCCTATATCTATCTCACGGATCAGGTAGCTCCACTTCTTGAGCAGCGGCAGGAAGATCCCCGGCCCGGGACTGTCTCCCAGTGAGGAGGTGGCGTCAATATCGACCTGTTTCGCCTCTACGATAAAGCCCTGGTCGAGGCTGAGAACAAGCCGGGTCAGGGTGACCGGGCCCAGGCTGAGGTGGTCAAATCGCACGCCCCGCCGCAGGGCAAAGCGTGATCCGGCCAGAAGCAGAAACAGCAGCAGAAAGAAAATGGTGATACAGCTCAGGATGCGTTTCTTGACAAGGGGGGACATTGAAAATCACCTGAATCCGAAAAGCAAATCTGTGCTGTTGTTTTGTATTTAGTCACAGGCTATGTAACTATGCGTTTTTTGCCTCAAAACTGTAAATTGGTACAGGTGCCTGCCGTGTACGCCGGAGGGAGGCGTACCCGTGGGGCGCCTCCCTCTGGCGTGACCCGGTTATGGAGTCCGGCTCAGGATTTTTGTGTTGTGAGTTCTTCCTTTCGCTCCTCGACACAGTAGATTCCGCCCTTCTTGATGCCGGGCAGAAAGCAGCCGTTGCAGGAGGTGCATTTGGCCGGGGCCGTGTCACCGGAGCGCCAGCGTCTGGCCAGGTCGGGTTCCCGGATAAAGGGCCGGGCCATGGAGACATAGTCCATGCCGGCTTCGGCAACCGCCTTTTCCGCGACATCGAAGGAACGGAAACCGCCCACCACCATGACCGGGCACCCTGCAACCTTCTTTATCTCCCCGGCAAGGGAAAGATGATACGCTTCCCTGTCCGGCGTGTCAATATTCTCCCGGGCCGGGGACTCGTCCCCTGAGGCCGGGGTGCCGGCCGAGACTTCAATGGCGTCAATCCCGGCATCCGACAGCCGTGCGGCTATGATCAAGGCATCTTTCAGCTCAAAGCCGCCTTTGAGATTGTCGGCCGCGTTCAGTTTGATCAGAACGGGATAATCCTCACCCACGGCCGCGCGTACGCTGTCGTACACTTCAAAGAGGAAACGGCCGCGATTGTCGATGGAACCGCCGTACTCGTCCCCGCGCCGGTTGGTCAGGGGAGAGAGAAACTGGCTGATCAGGTAGCCGTGGGCTCCGTGGAGCTGGACCGCGTCAAAGCCCCAGGCCCTGGCCCGGGCCGCGCCCTTGCCGAATGCCCGGACAATATCGTTGATTTCATCCCGGCTCAGTTCAGCCGGCATTTCCGGATACTGGGCCACCTTGACCGCGGACGGAGCCAGGGGCTGACAGCCTGCGGTCTCGGAATCGGTCTGGCCCCCGCTGTGCACCAGCTGGACGGCAATGGTGCCGCCCGCCTCGTGGACCGCGTCGATCATGGTCCGGTAGGCCTGTTCAAACCCGTCGGTATGGATGCCCATCTTGCCGGGCAGCTGTTTGCCGCAGGGCAGGACGAAGGTATAACCGGTGATGATCAGTCCAGCCTCGCCCCGGGCCAGGTCACAGTACCAGTCGGTCAGTTTTCGGGTCGGTTCCCCGTTCGGCTCGCACATCCCCTCCCAGGTGGCGGAGCGGACCAGTCTGTTTTTCAGGGTCATGGTTTTGATTGTTGTCTGGTCAAATAACGTCGCCATAACATTCCCTCCCGGTCGGTTTATTCAGATGCGTCCTTTGAGACAGTATATCATGCTTTTGCCGGAAGGCGTGACGAAAATCGTTTCCGGCATTGCCCGCCTGTTCGGCCGGGCGGCATGTTCGTTACAGTCGCCATCCCCAGTAGGCCAGGAAGGTCGCAAAGTCCCGCATATCTGATTCCTGTCGGTCCCAGGGCTTGAGGCTGGTGTAAAAGAGAGGGGCGTCATCTCCTTTGTGCCCGAGTTTCTTGTCCTCGCCCACACGCCAGTCAATTGCCCACCAACTGATAAGGAGCCGTTCCCATATTTTCCGGCTGTTCCGGACGTAGCCCTTCCTCGGCCCGCTGGTTTCGTACAGGGAAACTGTCTGACCAGTGGGCGCAATAATCTGCTCAAGCTCGGAAAGGGGGCACATTCCGGCCTTTTTCACCACGTGGCTTCCTGATTCATCAGGTCCGGCCAGCCGGAAGTCCTTTACCCGGTGGGAGATGTCCGCCAGAACGACCAGGGGCCGTGTGACCGGTTCTGCCTCATCAAACTTAACCAGGCCGGGAAGCGTCTGGCCGTATACCCTTTGTCGCTTCCGGTTCCAGTTCGATGGGAAAGCGTCCTCCCGCAGGTATGAGGTCGGGATAAAGGCAAGGTAGCAGCCGCAGGTCTGCACTGTTGTGTAGAGAAGCGGCTGTCCATCCTCATTCAATGTGACAATAACAAACAGTCCGATATTTCTGCCGGCGCTTATCTGAAAGGGCAAGAGAAAAGAGGGGATTTCAGGGAAATGAACACGGTAGATAAAATTCGTATACCGGTTCCCCCGCTGCGAGACAAACTCCCTCTGTTCCGCGTAGATCGTCGCCCGGTCAGGATCAATAAAGACCTCCTTTTCCCCACCGCTATTCTCCCGGACAGCCGGAGTCCCGATTCGGTTGTATTCTATCTCGGGGTGCTCCACCAGAAAGAGCGGGGCCAATTCGGTCAGCTCCGACCGATCGGCATCGTCCCCCATATAAACTGCGGGGAGCGAGTCCACCGCCCGGGGAACGGGAGCGCAGGAAGAAAGAGCCAGGACCGTCCAGAAGAAGCAGAAAAGTTTAGGCAACCAGCAGGAAGGACTGGTCAAAAAAGGAGTTGCTTTGCAGGAAGTCGCCGTGTTCATCACAATGTTCAGATCCGGTGTTTCAACGGGTGTGTCGTAACTCGTCACAGGGTTTGTAACTCTGCGATTTTACCTGCCCATAATTTGTAAGTGGTCAGGGGTGCCGCAGATTCGTGCAGTCGCGACCGTGCGAAGATGCGGTGCCCCTGATCACTTACGGTGTGTCCCGTTGCACATGGTACTATCAAATATCATTTCTGGAAACGACAGGAAAGGTGAGTGGATGTTAATTTCATTTTCATTTTCTCCTGTAACGGGTAATACATGCAGGATGTACGTCGTACTGAGGCAAAATCGTACGACGAGCACAACGCTCATTCAACGTAAGCGGTCACAGGGCACCTCGCTTTTGAACGATCAGTCCGGCTTACGGAGCAATCTGTACGCTGCGCCGAACTGCCTGTCCAAAATCAAGGCACCCTGTAACCACTTGCAAGGTATCGGCTTTATACATTTTTTTATTTTCCCTGTGACTGGTTATCATTCAACAGGTCACAATGCGAATCCGACAAAATTATAAGGCCATGTCATGTAAATTTTTCCGGAAAACCAAAATGATGCGTAATAAATGATGACAACTCAAGACACCATTCGCAGAGCATTAAAGCTCATGCTGGTTCTCTCTGTCTGGACTATCGGTGGAGCATATGTATACGAGCGGACGTTTTTGGAGAATGCCATCCAAACTACCGGCATGATTACTGCGTTCAAAAAGAAGGATTTCAGCTCTGCGCAAGGAGACTCAATTGAAATGGAAATCAGCTTCTCCATAGAGGGGCACCAGAGAATATTTTACCGTAGCAGGAATGTTATTGAGGCTGTTATGGGAACTTATAAACCCGGAGATACTGTTCCTGTCGTATATAACGCTGGTACATATCCGTATGAGAAAATAGGGTATCCGCAGCATCTATATCGCATTACGCTCGTTTTTGCAGTCCTGTGGATGCTGTTTTGTGCAGGTCTGATAATCGCGTGGTATAAAACTTCACATAACAAGCCCACTCCGCCGTCGCCGAAAAGTCGGCGTGGCTGATGGGGGGCGTTGACCTGGAGTAACTCATGAAAAAACTTTCCGACAATGATCGCATCTTTCTGAAAAAGAGAAAGCGCCTGGTCGCTATGTGGAATACCGTGGCTGTTGTAATGCTGATTGGCCTCGTTGCTTTGTTTTTGTGGATATTTTTTACGTCTCCTTATTTTGCAAATCCTCTGTACGTCGCCGAAGCTTTGAAGCAAAATGACATAGAAGCATCTGTCATGACAGTTTCGACTATTATGTTACCTGTCGTAGTTATTATGCAATTTGCAACAGTTGCGGTATTTATTGTTTTCGGATTTGCAATATTCGCCAATGAGAAGCGATACCTGTCCATGATAGAAAATTTGTCGGATTAGCAAGAAGTCCGTTGATAAAGTGATATGGCCCCACGGCTCGATTTCTGCCGGCTGTACCACAGGTGAACGCGTAATTTGTCACAGGGCTTGTAACAATGCGCATAACCTGCCGGAAATTAGTAAGTGAACACTCACGGATTCAGGGTGATCTGCTTTGAGAGACAGGTGTTGGTACGCCAGGAGGGATTCGAACCCCCGACCTTGAGCTTAGAAGGCTCCTGCTCTATCCGGCTGAGCTACTGGCGCACGTCTGTAAGCGGTCACAGGGCACCTCGCTTTTGAACGATCAGTCCGGCTTGCAGAGCAGTCAGTACGCTGCGCCGAACTGCCTGACCAAAATCAAGGCAGCCTGTGATCGCTTACAAGGTAGCGGTTTTATACATTTTTCATTGTACCCTGTGATTGTCGGTTTCGCAAAAAGTCACGAAACCGACGGTTCAGCGTTGTAACTGGTTGAATTATCGTAGTACTCAGCCAGGATTTTCGACTTTTTACGAGTTCATCTGTGATTGGATACGCACGTCCTGAAATCTGCCCCGAGAATGTAACGGGAATGCGCCAAGAAATCAACAGGCAAGGAGTAACCGCTCGCGCAGGATGTCCAACCATCCGTTTTTTCAACCACAATGGTGTGCGTTCTCAGGAGCCGCTGATTTGTGCAAAGGTGCCTGACCGCAGGTAAGGTAAAATGAGAAGGCTGGTTCTAGCGAGCTGTGATACGATCACGCTCAAAATCAATTTTACCAGCGCAGTCAAAGCTGCAATAAAACGGAGGAGAACCAACCATGAACAATGTAACAACAGGAATGGACCTTGGCTACAAAAAAATGCTGTCTGTATTCTGAACGATTTGGGGGTTGCTTTTGCCGGGATGGAACATTCTCCTTGACAGTCTTGCTCACCAGGTTGGACCTGAGGGTGCCGAAAGCGGAAGAAAAGGGTCAGTCGATCTTCTCCCAGACCGGGCCGGAAACGCCGTCGCGTACGGTGATGCCCTTTCGCAGCAGTTCGGCCCGGGCCACGTCTGCCGCGGCCCAGTCCTTGAGGCGGCGGGCCCGTTCCCGTTCCCGGATCAGTCGATTGAGTTCCGGGGCCAGGGGGCAGTACTCCAGCCGCAGGATACCAAGGACGCCGTTGATACTGTGCAGGATACCCATGACCTTGTTTTTCTGCTCGCGCTCCATGCTGCCGGTTTCAAGCACCGGGTTCATCTTGCGGATAAAGTCGAACAGGGCGCCGATGGCGCCCGAGACGTTGAGGTCGTCGTCCATGGCCGCGTAGAATTTGTGCTCCAGGTCCGCGACAAAGATGGGGATATCCGGGTGGGGCAGGTCCGGGGGCAGGCAGAGCAGCTTGCGGGTGAACTCGTCTATCCGCTCCAGGGAGGTGGTGATGGAATCGAGTCGTCGGAAGGAGAAGTGCAGGGGTTTTCGGTAATGGACGCTTAAGAGGAGAAAACGGATCTCGCGGCCGGAGTAGCCTTTTTCCAGTACCTCGCGCAGGGTGACGATATTGCCGGCCTCCTCGGACATTTTTTTGCCGTCTTTGAGCAACAGGCCCGAGTGAAGCCAGTAGTTTGCCAGGGGTTTGCCGGTCAGGGCCTCGGCAATGGCGATCTCGTTTTCGTGGTGCGGAAACATCAGGTCCTGGCTCGCGGTATGGATATCAATGGTCTGTCCCAGGTAGCGGGTGGACATGGCCGAGCACTCGATGTGCCAGCCGGGCCGCACGTTGCCCCAGTCGGTCTGGTAGAAAATGCCGCGTTTCAGCTCGTCCAGGGTGGAGCGTTTCAGCAGGGTGAAGTCCCGGGGGTTGTCCTTTTCATAGTCGTCCAGGTCCACGGTTGTGCCGGTGCGGATTTTACGCAGATCAATACCGGACAACCGGCCGTATGGCCTGAACTTGGAGATGTCAAAGTAGATGGATCCGTGTTTTTCATAGGCATAGCCCTTGTGGATCAGCTCGTGCGAGATCTCCAGCATGTCCTCCACATGTTCGGATGCCTTGGGGTAGCCTGATGCCGGTTTGACTCCGAGGGTCTTGGCCGCGGCGGTGAATTCGTTTATGTAGCGCTCGGTGAACTCCTTGAGCGGCACGCCCGCCCTGGCTGCTCCGGCAATGGTGTTGTCATCCAGGTCGGTGTAGTTCATGTAGGATTCGACTTCATAGCCCTTGAGTCCCAGGTAGCGGGTAATCAGATCCGCCACCACCAGGCGGCGGCAGTGGCCCATGTTGGGCGACTGGTAGGCGGTCGGGCCGCAGGCGTAACAGGTGACCTTGTTCCGGTTGATGGGCCGGAACACTTCTTTTTTACGGGTCATGGTGTTGTAGAGACGCAGTCTGGGCGCGGCAGACTCCTTGCGGCTGCGTGAGGCAAAGAGCGGCGTGCTCAGGTAACGCTCACCACCGTCCGGCAGGATGGCGATAATCAACCCTTCTCTGATTTCCCTGGCCCGCTCCAGGGCGGCGACCATGGCGGCACCGGAGCTCATGCCGACAAAGATGCCCTCGTCCGCGGCCAGGCGGCGGGCCATTTCGTAGGCATCCTCGTCAGACACGTTGACGATTTTGCCGGGCAGGTTCTTGTCGAAGATGCCCGGTTTGTAGGACTCCTTCATGTTTTTCAGACCCTGAATCTTGTGGTCGTAGTACGGCTCGACTGCCGTGATGAAGACCTCAGGGTGGTGTTTCCTGTACCATTTGCTCAGCCCCATGGCCGTGCCCGAAGTACCCAGGGTGGAGACAATGTCGGTTACCTTGCCGCCTGTCTGACGCCAGATCTCGGGCGCCGTGTTCCGGTAATGGGCCTGCCAGTTGGCCTCGCTGTTGAACTGGTCGGTCATGAAGTAGCGGTCCGGGTCTTCCAGACCCATGGCATAGGCCTTTTCAATGGCGCCGTCCGTGCTCTTCTTGGCCGGGGTCAGCAGGATTTCGGCCCCGTAGGCCTGCATGATCTGGCGGCGCTCCACGCTGGCGGATTCCGGCATGACCAGGAGGCAGCGATACCCCTTGGCCGCGCAGACCATGGCCAGGCCGATGCCGGTGTTGCCGCTGGTCGCCTCCAGCACGATCTTGGCCGGGGTCAGCTCGCCGCTTTCCTCGCCCGCCTCGATCATGGACAGGGCGATCCGGTCCTTGACCGAGCCGCCGGGGTTGAACGATTCAAGCTTGGCAAGGATGGTGACGCCCTTGACCGGATTGAGGCGGTTGACGGGCACAAGAGGGGTGTTGCCGATAAGTTCAAGAATTGAGTTCATTGCGCGGGTCTTCTCTCTTGTTAATTATTATGGTGGCGCAGCCTTGCCGGTGTCTGTCCGGAAATGGTCCTTCTGCCCGGATTCTGCGTCATGCCCATGGAATATCAATATCATGTGCATGCCTGCTTGTTTCATTGCGCGGTACTTGGCTGAATTGCTCATGTCTGGACAGGTGCTTACCGGTATTCCTGAAATGTTCGCCAGAGTCTGCGCAGGGCGGCGCGGCATTCTTCGTCTTCCACCGTAGCGGCGATTCGGGCGAAATCTTTTTCTTTCTCAGGGGTTGGCGGTCGTGCTTTGTGTCGCCTGTCCGGGGGCTGCTGCGGGGTTTCCGGGCGCGTGGGTCGCAGAAGCCATCTGATATCAGTCACTTCAAGCTCAGGCGCGAAGCGGCGTACCTGGTCCAGTATTTGAGGTTTCATACTGTGGAGGTGCTGCATCCAGACGGAATCACGCACCTGGATCCAGAGCACGTTTTTCCGCATATAGGCCGGTTTGCTCCGCTGGGCTGCCTTGCTGCCCGCGACCTTGGCCCAGTTTTTTGACAGGGTGTAGACCTGCCAGAGGGCGTGCCAGTTTTTTTTCTGAAAAAGGGGTTGCAGCTGCGAGGCAACCGGAACAACTTTTGTTTTATTTTCAAAAACCATTATACTGAGTCAGGTCAGCTGTTTTACAAGAGCCTGGATCCGTGAGCGTTCACCCGTGGTGCAGATGAAAGTGATCGGGCCATGGGGCTATAGTAACCTATGCACCATGGCTTGATCACTTTCAGATGGGCCGCGAGTGGGTGCCCGAAGGGCGGACCGGGTGGAATTTTTTCGGGCTGAATGTGAGAGCAGATAGTTCATTTTTTCAAGATGTTCATTGACAGAAACACTAATTTTCGTCACGGATCCAGGAAGAGCATACCAGAAACCGGGGGGTTGTGCCACAAAGTGTTATGTGCGCCTGGAGTATTTGTTTCAACTGGTCTATGAAACAGGTTTTTTTGAAAAAGAAAATATTTTTTGGCTGCACAGCGGTGATGTTGTGCGCGTTGTTTGTCGCCCTTCAGGCCGGGGCTGCCGGGTCGTTTAACCTCTCCCGGACCGTTCTGGACAAGGCGGAAGAACAGTACGGTTTTGTCGGCCGGGTGCGTCTTTTGTCCTGGCGGAACCTGATCCGGAACGATCAGAGCCTGTCCGACCTGGAAAAGTTGGCAAAGGTCAACACCTTTATCAACCGGCTGGAGTTTGTCAGCGACTCGAAAAAATGGGAGAAGAAAGACTACTGGGCTACCCCCATGGAGTTTATTGCCGGCGGCGGTGGTGACTGCGAGGACTTTTCCGTGGCCAAGTATTTTACCCTGGTGGCCATGGGCGTGGCCGAAGACAAGTTGAGCATGACCTATGTCACCGCCCTTGATCTGGACCGGGCCCATATGGTCATGACCTATCAGCGGTTGCCCGGAACCGAACCCCTGATACTTGATAGTCTGAAGGATGAAATCCTGCCCACTTCGGAACGGCTTGACCTGCTGCCCATCTACAGCTTTAACCGTGTGGGGTGGTGGGTGGCCAGGCAGCGCGGCCAGGGCCGTCTTATCGGCAGGAGTGAGACCCTGGAGCGGTGGCGTGACCTGGTCGCCAGGATGGAGCAGGAATCTTTTGCGTTGCCCCCCTCAGTGGTGAAGCAGGATTGATCACGTGCAAATTTCCGGCAGGTACACCGCATAGGTACAAACCCTGTGACGAGTTACGGATTGATATGTACATCTGTGTTGATTTTGACGGAACTATTGTCGATCACCGGTTTCCCTATATCGGCGACCCGGTGCCCCTGGCAATACAATGGCTGAAGCGGTGGCATCAGCTCGGCGCCCGCCTCATCCTGCATACCATGCGTTCAGACGGCGCCAGGCACGGCACGGTTCTGTCCGAGGCCCTGTCCTGGCTGGAAGAGCAGGGAGTGATCCTTTTCGCGGTCAATGAGAATCCGGATCAGAAGGACTGGAGCCTCAGTCCCAAGCCCTTTGCCCATATCTATGTGGATGACTCGGCCTTTGGCTGTCCGCTCGTCCATCCCGGCGGTTTTGTCCGGCCCTGCGTGGACTGGTCAAGGGTCGGCCCCGTCGTGGAGGAACAGATCCTGGCCGCCGGGCAATAACCGTGCGTGTTCACCTGGGTAACCAATCACAGGGTACCATGAAAAAAACGAATACAACCGCGTGCTCACCTGTGGTGCAGCCGGCAGTGATCTTCGCCGTGGGGCTATAGCATGGAAAGGATGATCTCCTCGTATGCCCGGTGGATCCTGTCCCGGCCGAAACGCTCGTTTATTCTCTGGTAACTGCTTTCGCGCATGGCCCGGATAAGATCGTCATCCTGAAGAAGAGCGGTCAGTTCCTCTTCGCAGGCCTCTTGTGAGGAAAAATACCTGGCACCTTGTCCGGCCACCCACCGGTTGAACCTGTTGTCATGCGCCAGAACCGGAGAGCCGGCACCCATTGCCTCAACCAGTGACGGGTTGGTGCCGCCGACCGTATGGCCGTGAATGTAGAGCCGGGCATGGAACCTGAGCGCCTGAACGGTTGCCCTGTTATAGATCGCGCCGGGGAAAAGAACTTCATTGCCGGCCGCATCCAGAACCCTGCGGTGGTATTCATGGAGATCCGGGTGATATTCGCCGAGGATGACCAGAGGGATACCTCTGGTTTTGCGGGAGTATGCCTGAACGATTTCGAGAATTGAGTTTTCCGGCTCGGGCCGGGCGACCAGGATGCAGTAGCTGCCGGGTTTCAGGTTGAAGCGGCGAAGTTCCCGGGAATCCGCGTTCCTGATAATTTCCGCGCCGTAAGGGATGACGGTAATTTTGTCCGGCCGGACAAAACCGGCGAGATGGTTTTTTATTTCCGGGTGGTCGGCCACCAGGTGATTGCCCAGGAACGCGCCCAGCTTCTCGTTGATATAGAGCCAGCATCTTTCCGGGAAATTCCATTTTGGGCGTTGCCATTCAATGCCGTCCATGTTGATGATATTAGTAACGCCCCGCAGCCTGTACAGGAGACAGAACAGGGCGGTATTGTATCCCAGGGTGAGAACTGGTGTTTTCCGGCGGGCGGCCAGCAGCGTTGATTTCCAGTCAAACACTATGGTTCCCGGGGCCCCGGTCTGCCGGACCGGAACGTGAACAAGGTGAATGTCGCGCCATTGGTCCTCGTGTACCGGACCCGTGCCCTGTTCCTGGCAATAGACGGTTACCTGCCACTTTTTTCTGACGAGGTAGAGCGCGAATTCTTCGGCAAACGATTCAAAACCGCCGTGCCTGGCAGGTATCCCCCTGGTGCCGAGAATCTGGACGTTCATGCCGACCCCGCGTCAGACTGGTTTCCGTGCAGCAGACGGTTATAAATGCGCAAGACGGCTTCAAGGTGTCTGCGCCTGCCGTATGTCTTTTCCGCTGTGCGCCGGGCCGCCTTCCCCATGGTTATAATCCTGTCCGGCCGTTGCAGCAGCATGTTTATCTTTTCCGCCAGGTCTGCCGGGTCTCCGGGCCTGAAGATGAGGCCGTTGACCTGATCGTCAATGTGTTCCGGTATCCCGCCGATATCCGCGCCGATGACCGGTTTGCCGCAGGCAAAGGCTTCCAGCAGCGAGATGGGGCCGTTTTCATACCATTCGGAAGGGATGATCGAAAACATGGTGTTTTGCAGGTACCGGCGCAGCCTTGTCCCGCTTTGTCGACCGACCAGCTCAATATTGTTCAGGCCGGCACCGGCGATTTCCTCCCTGACACGTGCTTCAAGAGGCCCGGAGCCGATGATGACCAGTTTGCCCGCAGGGACTTTTTTCATGGCCCGCACCAGAGTCAGGATGCCTTTTTCTTCGGAAAGACGTCCCAGGTAGACAAAGGAGTCTCCGTGTTGGTAATGGGGTGCAAAACGGTCTTCATCGACAAAATTAGGGACATGCACGACCCGGTCCGCCGGGAACCTGAATGTGACAAGTTTTTCCCGGTAAAAACGGCTCGGCGTGATAATGAGATCTATGAGGTCGTAATATTTCATCCACAGATGGAAGTACATCTCAACCATGTTGATGCCGCTTTTCAGGTAGGAGCCCTTGACGCACCTGCTCGTCAGGCAATGGTAATATCTGTGGCCCCTGCATCGTTCACAGATTCGGCCGCGAGACAGCATCTTGTAGTTTGGGCAGATGCTTTTCAGGTCATGGGCGGTGTACACGACGGGGATGTTCCTTTTTTTGATTTCCGGCAGAATTGAAGCGGAAAGCTGGTGTTGGAAAATATGGAGGTGAACGATATCGGGGTTGAAGGCGTCAAGCAGCGCACCAATCTTTTTGCGGGCCTCGAATGAGTAGATGATTTTTCCGGCAAAGCGGATTTTTTCCGCAAAACTTGTCGTATTGTAGTCAACTTCTTCCGTGAAAAAGCGCGCCCAGTCACTGGGCAGATTTTTCGGCGAGGTCATGGCGAACTCGGCCGATTCAATCCCGGCGTTTTGCAGGCCGTCCCGCAGGGAGAACAGGTACGCTTCACTGCCGCCCTTGAGATAGAAGAATTTATTTACCTGTACGATGCGCATGTCTTTCTGTTTGTGCGGTGGTGTTGCCGGTCCCGGTATCGGATCTCTCCTGCTTCCGCAACTCAAGTAACGTGACTGAATGGGGGCTGAACCCGTACATGAAACTGTTGTGTCGCAGGGTGATGGATGCCTCCCCATGGTGTATCGTAACACGTTCCTGCATATTTTCATTGGTACTGGCCACGGAGGGGCCGTTCAGGATCTGGTATCGGGCGGTCGGAGCAAGCTCAAAACCGCGTTGAACCGTGATCCGGGCGGACATGGGGCCTGTGAGATTCTTGTTGATCACGATAAGCCGGATGGTTTCCCCGTTGCCGTCCATCGCCGCGACAGCGGACAGCAATGGTGTTGCCCGCGGAAAACGGATTGCCGGACCGGTTTCCCGCAGGACGACATTCCTGATCCAGGCCTTGCCGTTACTGCCGGCGCTGCGGTTACACCGGATCATAATCTTTATTTCGCGGGTTTCAGAAGGAGGCTGGAAGACGACCTCGACGTTTTGCCAGCCGGATGACCCTGAGACCGAGCCGGTGGATTTCTGCCAGCCGGTCTCTTTCCAGCCGCGGCTGTCCTGTATCGCCAGGTAAATGTTTGCTCCGTTGAGATTCCTCGTCCTGATTTGGGCTGTAACCCGGTACCTTCTCCCGGGTCTGATCTTGAGGGTTTGATAGGTATGATAGTAGTCGTGGGTATTGCCGGCCGTGAAAGAGAGGCTGAACGATTCGTTATCGCTGTCGGTGCGGACCGGGATTGAAAAGGACAGGAGTTGCTTGAGCGAGTCGGTTTGCCAGTCCCGCGCCGGCATGACTTGCCGCAGAGGGGGGGGGGCCCCGGAGAGCTCGCTTGGTTCGGGGGGGCCGGTGGCGAACACGCCGGCAAGCGCTTCCGACCGGTACGCGGGAGCGTGAACGGACGTCCTCAGCAGCTTGTTGCCGGCCAGGTTGGCAAACAGCTGAAAGACCAGGTAATTGGGCCTTTTGGTATAGCGGCCGCTGTTTTCAGTGTATGAGTCGTTATAGAGCAGACCCCAGTAGGAGTTGGCGAGCTGCCAGTAGTTTGCCCCCAGAATCGGAGCCCTGGTGGTGAGAAAAACCCGCAGCAGATCGGAGATCAGCAGCGCGTTGCCCAGGCAATGGCGGTACGGAACAGGTTTGTCCTGGGTGAAATGGCCGTTGTATTCCGTGAGCGCAAGCGGCACTTCCCTGCCGGTCAACACCCTGAGTTGGTCGGCAAGTTTTTCCAGGCCGTCCTTGACCTGCTCGGGTGCGGCCAGGGCCGCCCGAAAGATTCGGTTCGCGTCGATGTCGTCCGAGTCGGAGCGGTATCTGACCGGGTAGACGTGGACAATGCCGAAGTCCAGCTCCCGGGCAGCGGTTGATACAACAGCTTCGTCCCAGGCGGTCATGCCCGGACCCCGGCCCTGCAGGACTGCGCCCAGCTGGATTGCCGGATCTATATTTTTCATCATCCGGCGGCAGGCAATGTATCGCCTGGCGTATGCTTCGGGCTGTGGCGGCGCCGTTTTGCCGTGGTCTCCGTGATATACTTCGTTGCCCAGTTCCAGAAAGCGGACCCCGTACGGTTCAGGGTGACCGTTTGCGGCCCGGATCATAGCCCAGTTTTCACCTCCGTTGGGGTTGCCGGCGTTCAATGGATGGTTCAGGTATTCGATCAGGTCGGTCAGGTCCAGGTCGGACCCGGTAAAATAGCTTAATGTGATGATTGGCTCGATGTTTTGTTGTTCGCAGAGTGCCAGAAACTCATCAATTCCGAACAGGTATCCGTTTCGGTCGTTGACGGGCCCTATGGTTTTTTTCCAATCATAGTTATGGGTTCCGCATCCGCCGGGAAAGCGCAGGAACGTGAGGCCTGCTTCACGGGTGAGGCGGGTCATGACGGGATTTGGTCGTCCGGCGGCCGGATCCCATTGTCCCGCGCCCAGGTTGCTGTACTTTCCGTTGTCCCTGCATGAGCGTTGACGGGAAAAGGTGCAGGAGTCATGACCCAGACCATTCTGGCCAAAGATCAACGGGTTGATTTTTTTCCGGTGGTCAGTCTGCACGGTTATCTCGGCGGCGGGGTGGGCACCGTGAAGAACGCCGCCCTGAACAATGACCGCGCAGATCAGCAGAGTGGCGGCGATGGTGTGACCCGGAAAGGATACGGTCCACCGGAAACGGGAGGATGCTGTTTGGTTGTTACGGCGCATGTGATGTGTCAATTTCCGAGAACAGTTCCAGGTATTGCCGGCTGACTCGCGCAAGTGAAAAGTTTTCAGCCCGGCCCTGCAGGATTCCGGCGGCCGGGGGATCCGCAAGGGTCGATTGCATGGCCTCGGCCAGGGCTCTGCTGTCTCCGACCGGAACGAGTCGTCCGTACCTGCCGTGTGCAAGTATCTCCCCGGGCCCTCCGGGACAGTCGGTGCTGACAATCGGGGTGCCGACAGCCAGCGCTTCTATAAGAACATTGCCGAATCCCTCGAACAATGACGAAAGGGCAAAGAGAGACGCCCGCCGGAACAGGGGAAAGGGGTTGGCCACAAATCCGGGCAGTATGACCCGGTCTTTGATACCCAGCTCTCCGGACAGTTTTCCGAGGTCATGTTCAAGGGGACCCCGGCCCAGGATAATCAGGTCATGCGGAATGTTTTTATGCAGTTGATGGAAGGCGCGGATCAGGGTGGGGAAATCCTTCTGCCCGGTCAGCCGGCCGACAGAGAGAATATAGGGCCTGCCTTCCTGGTAGGCGTTAAGGTGGGCTGGAAAAGGCGCGTGGCTTTTCAGGTTGATTTCTTCCATGTCGACGGGGTTGTGGATGACCACTAGTTTTCCGGCAGGGGCCCTGAACCTGTCCCTGAGTTCGTTTTTGATGTCCGAAGAGACGCAGATCGTCCGGAATGACAGGCGTGTCAGCAGGGGGGCCGCGTACCGGACAAGGCGACCGCCAAAAGTGCCTTCAGGATAAAAAGGGTTGTGATAGGAGATGACAACCCTTCCCGGCATACCTGCCAGGAGAGCTCCCAGGACGCCCGCCAAGGGGCAGAGAGCGATGCGGCAATGGATATAATCCGGCCGGGTTTTTCTCAGGAGCGCGGCAAACAGAAAAACAGAGGCCGGATGGCTGCCCGGATTCAGTTCATGCAGTGAAATTCCGGGCGCGAGAAGTTGTTTCAGGGGACCCTCCGCCCTGTTGACGACAAAAGAGACGGTGTGACCGTTTTCGTGGAACCGGCCTGCGAGCATCACGGCTACTCGTTCCGCGCCCCCTCCGGCAAAGGAATGGATATAAAAAAGGTAGTGTTTCACGGGGAATCTCCGTGGCGGCTCGTGACGGAGAGCATGTTTTTTACGGTACGCGCGCCCAGCAAACGTGCGGTCAGGAAGTAGGCCAGTACTCCCCCGGGAATACCAAGGCCCAGAAGGAGGAGATCATGGTCAGGCAGGCGGGCTCTTATTAAGGTGAGCCCGGCGATCATGACCAGTGAAGCCAGGACGGTGATACCGGCCTCCCGGACGGGAAACAGGAGCGGCAACAGCCTGGTTGACAATACCATGCTGAGCAGCAGGGCAAGCAGATAGGAAAGAAGCGTTGCCCAGGCCACGCCGAACACGCCGAAGCGGAGGATGAAAAAGTAATTCAAAACGACATTCATGATCGCGGCAACCAGGAGGGTGGCGTTCAGGGTCATCGGCCGTTGCCTGAGGTGAAAAACCTGGTCAAAGGCAAAGGACTTGAGTCCGGCCAGGAACCCCGCCATCGCGATCAGGGGCATGAGTATGGCCGCCCCCCGGCGAAACTCTTCACCCAGCATGATATTGGCGACCGGCTGTGCCAGAACGGTGATGCCGGCTACCATGGGCAGGCCAAAAAAAATCTGTATACGGATGACGTCTCTCAGGTAGTCGGCGGCGGCTTGGGCGCCCTTTGTTTCATACAGATCGATCAGTTTCGGAAAGGAGCCCAGGTTAACGGCATTGAAAAGCAGCTCGAGCGCGGGGCGGGACAGGGAGTAACTGGCTGCGTACAGCCCGACCAGGGCGGTCCCGGACAGGGCGTTGAGCATGTAGCGGTCTGTTGCCTTGATAATGGACCCGAGAAAGAAAATAAGGACCAGGGGCAGGGCGTATCGCAGCATCTGCCGCGTAATGAACCAGTCGGCGGAAACTCCGCGGTACTTCCTGGTAACCAGAATGACGGTGCCGAACCCGAAAAGGGCGGTGACCCCGAAAAAACCAAGCACAAGAGAGCTGTACGACAGGCCGAGCAGTGGAATCGCCAGGAAGATACAGGCGAAGGAGAGTGACGGCCTGATCACTTCAAGAAGGGTATACGTCTTCTGTCTGCCGTCTGCCCTCAGAATTGTCAGGCCAAAACGCATGGCGGAATTGCCGGTGAGGTACAGGGCCAGAGAGAAAAAGAACCGGCCGGGGTGGGTGGCCCCGCTCATTGTCAGCGACAGAAGAGCTGCCCCGGAAAGGCCGGCGAGGAGGGCGGCGGCGTTGATGAAAAGATTTGCCTTGATCAGCCCCCCCGCGTGGGCCCCGCCATCCTTCCGCAGAAACCTGAGCATGCCGAGTCGCGACCAGTTCATGAAAACGGAATCGAGTACTTCGCCGTACGTGATGATCAACGCATAAATACCAAACTCGGCAGGCGCGAAAAGGCGGGTGAAGATAATGATGATACTATAGGAGAACATTCTCGGGACCAGGACACCTGGCGAGTATGTCAGTGATGATCTGAAAAGGGAGGCCATGGTTATTGTGCCTGGTGCGTTTGGTGAACGGGTGATGTGTCGGGGGGGAGACTTGTGACCAGAAGCAGAATCAGGATCGTCAGTGATGCTGATTTGGTCGTGAGCGAATTGTTTGAACTGGCGATCAGGAGAAAGGCGATGGCGCCGAGTTTTCCGGCTGTATCCTGTGGCCTGCTCAGCCCGTACAGCGCGTTGAGCAGGAATCCTCCTATGAGGACGGCAACAGGAAGACCAAGCACCAGGATCAGCATAACCCAGAAGTTCTCGATGGTCGGCATGTCCAGGGCCGATCTGGAAAGCTGGACAACATCGGCTGCCGGCATGCCCGTGATCAGGGTGTCCAGGGAAATATAGGAAAAGATGTAGAAGAGATTGATACGGGCCATGCCGCTTTGATCAAGCAGTTCGCGTTCAAACATGCGGCTGCCGAGGCCGAAATAGTTGACCAGCACATAGCCGGTAAGCAGAATAACCGGGATGGAGAAGATAAAGATCGAGATCTCGAGATACTTCGGTCTTTCCTTGAAATCTCTGAAAAACAGAACCAGCAGGTAGGAACATGTCGCGACGGTAATGACGATTGATGCCATGCGTCCCCCGTAACAGAGCAGCGCTATGGCGTACAGGGTTGAAAAGAGCAGTTTCGTGCCCGGCCGCCATGACGTGGTGAAGACGAAGAAGAGGGCGGTTGAGGTAATGAGCGCGTTTTTCAGGGGGTGTCCGAAGAACGCCGCGGCGCGAAAGGAGGGCATGTGCGCATGCTGAGCATAGCCGATGAGGTGGCGCTGAAGGGCCATTTCGCCGATGGCCAGCAGGCTGTTGATCACAACAAAGATCAGAACGGTTGTCTTGATGAAGCGCTTCTGCTGCGCCGAACAGCAGTACGCTATGATGCCAAGGGCAGCCGCAAAGATATGGGTATCCACGAGATATGCCATGCCGGCCGGCCCTTTTATCGCGACGGAGATGAGCGCGATCAGCGCGGTTGCCGTGAAAAAGAGGAGCAGGTCGTTTATGTTCCTGCGGCACAGTTGAAAGTTTTCGTAAAATTTTCTCTGGAAAAGCAGCAAGGCAAGAGCCGGGAACAGGAGGTAGTTGGCGGGATGGATTTTTTCAAGGAACGTGCCGCCGGGCAGGGTATAGCTTATAAATGAGTTGAGCAGTGTGTTGCCGAGAATCAGGCGCAGAAAAACAGTAAGCCAGATCAGGACAAAAAACGGGGTGATGACCTGGGAACCGTAATGTTGACTCGGGAGCTCCATGACGCGCTGTTTCTCCGGGGCTTTCTCAGGCTGTCTGGCGCGGGACGGCGGCACGTGATTGGTCCTGCCGGGCCAGGTTTTTGATTAACGAGGCAATGCTTGCCGTTGTCCGGCCCCGGTTAAAGGAAATCTTGTCCAGATCATACGCGGTAGAATCACTGATCGCGTGTTGCTGTCTCTTGATCTTTTCCCGCAGTTCCGTGACATTTTTCACTTCCAGGCCGTCCCGCACCCAGAAGACGGGCTTGTCCCGACCGAAAATTTTGAAGAAGCGCGGCGCCGGTAGAAACAACACTGGTTTGCGAAGAAACATATACTCCATCCCGACGCTGCTGACATCCGTTATCATGGTGTCCGAGGCCAGCATATAGTCCTCCAGGCTGTAGTGGTCGCAGATATGTATGTTTGCTTGCTGTCCGAATCGCTCCAGTTTGCCCGGCCAGTCAACCCCCGCTGTTTCCCACTTCGTTTGCCCGTTCAGCATGAGGGGGTGGAGTTTTATCAAGAGGTTGCAGTCGAGTTCCGTGCTCAGGTCAACTATCTGGTCTATCCACTGTACCGTGGCGGAGAATTCTCCCCAGGTCGGGGCAAACAACAGGGTATGCCTGTCGGCAAGACCGCATCGTTTCAGGAACATGACCCGGTCATGGGTGGCGCTTCTCCGGACGAGCATGTCGCCCCGGATAAACCCGCCTCTGAGGATGCGTGGTAACGCCGTCCCGTACTGTTGCGCGGCAAGTTTGAGTGTTTTCTCCTGGTAGGGGCCTGTTGCGATAATATAATCAAACCCGGCAGCCTGCCGTATATGGGCGTGATTTTTTGAAAATCCAAGGGAGGAAAGGCCATGGGCAAACAAGATCCTGATTGTATTGGTTCCGCAGAGGTGATGATAGGAACTGATTGCAGGTTCCAGAAAGATAGCGGGCCGCAGGGTCTGGAGCCAGATATAGGAAAAGAGGGTATGGTTGAGTTTGAGATTGTTCTGACGCATGAATGCCCGGTACACGGGTCGGGCAATCTTCCGGGGATTTGAGCCAATCAGGATGACCGTTAATTCCGGATCGCGGCGCAATTCTTCGTACAGGGGGCGCAGGTGAGCAAACTGGTACGGCTCGTGCGCGTTGAGCGCGACCAGGGGGCTGTTGTTTTCCTTTTCGATAAAATTCAATACGGCCGGGTGTTCACCGGTGAAGCGTTTCCGGAAAAAGGTTGCGGCCAGCCTTCGCGCTGTTGCGCATTGGTAGAGTTTTTCCAGAATGTGGTAGCGGGATTTCCGTATCATGATAAACTCGTTAAACGCATCAGATACCGGCCGGTCGCTATAATAAATCAACAGGTTGCGATACTGATCCGTCGGGTTCGTGACGTTTTTCGGAACCGACAATCATGGTCCGGTTCCCGTTCACCCTTTGAACAGGGAGAGGTTCACATTGTTTCGCAACTGCTCCAGGTCAATTCTCAGGTCAATTTCCTCCCACAGACTGCGGTCAAACATCAGGCAGTGTATTTTCTGTCCACCCCTGACCAGTTGTCTGATAACCGTGTGGTGAAAAACGTGGAGATTGCTTTCGTTTCGGAACATTTTTTCTATGGTGGCCGTGTACTCATGACACGAGTTGCCGGCAAACTTGAAAAAGCCGATCGATTCGCCGTCGGCCTTGTGTACCGGAATGTCGCGGCCGACGTCCCTGACCAGTCGTTCTTCTCCTTCCGCAAGAATGAGTTTCATGTCGTCTTCTTTGTATGCGGTTTTGCGGCTGGCCCCGATGCACATGGTGTGTCCGGACTCGAGCATGGTTGCCAGAACGGTTTCGTGGACAACCGTGTCACCATTGATAAGGAGAAAATCGCTGTTCATGTGGCGTCGTGCCATCCAGCAGGAAACGATGCTGTTGCTGATGCTGTAGAACGGGTTGTAGACGACGGTTATCCGGACACCGGAAAAAGAGGCGAGGTAGGATTCCACCTGGTCTGCCTGGAACCCGACAACAACGACGATCTCATCTATGCCGCCACCTGTGAACAGGTGTACCAGGTGTCCCAGAATACATTGTTCACCGGAGATATTCAGTAAACATTTCGGTGTGTTCCTGGTCAGAGGGTAGAGCCTTTCACCTTTTCCGGCAGCCAGGATTATCGCTTTCATGGCCGTGTCCGAAACGTGGTTGTCATTGTTTTTATTTGCATATTGAAATGTTTTTCTATACCATTATTATATGTGAAAACTCAATGAAAATACAAGAAAAATAGACGTTTAGATGGCGCGGGAAAAAGACAGGTTCTTTACGGAGGTGTATCAGGTTGCCGATTTCCTGGCCCTGGGAGCTGCATTTCTCCTGGCGTATTACAGTAAGGTCGCCCTGGTTCCGGATGTTGTCCGGGGCCTGGCTTCCGACCGGAACTATACCCTTGTTTTTCTCCTGTCCAGCATCTCCTGCCAGTTTTGTCTTCGCTTTGCCCAAACGTATCCACCGTACGGAAAAAAGCAGCTTCCACAGTTGATTCTGCAGGTTGTCAAGGCTGTTTTCGCGGGCATCCTCCTTGCCGTTGTTCTGTTGTATCTGACCCATATCGCAGATATAAGCCGGCTGTTGATGGGGTTGTTCGGTGTTTTTGCGGTTCTTCTGCTTTCAGCTCTGAAGGGATGTATATTGTATTTCCTGAACAGGAAACACCCCAGCGCCTACAGCGCCCTCAATGTTCTCATAATCGGGGCCAGGGAGCGGAGTCTTGATCTCGTTGACGCAATTATGAAAAATCCCGGCGCCGAGTACAGGATTATCGGCTGCCTGGAAACCGTGGAGAATGAAAAACGGGTGGGTGAGGAAATTTATGAAGGGGTCAGGATTACCGGAACCCTGAACAGCTTCAACAAGATTCTCCTGGAAGGGTCTGTCGATGAAATCGTCTTTGCCCTGCCCCTGAAGAATATCAAGGATATCCACCATCACATTTATTTTGCCGAGGAGATGGGTATCAAGATCAGGGTGATGCCGGATTTTCAGATTCAGAAGATCAAATTTTACCCCAGGAGGGCCGCGGTATCAATCGATCACATTCTGGGGCTGCCCACCATGGTTCTGTCGTCCACCACGAGCAACGAACTGGGGCTGTTCATCAAGAGTGTCTTGGATTATGCGGGCGCCGGTGTCGGCATGGTGGCCCTGGCGCCGGTTTTTTTGGTCATTGCGGCATTGATCAAGGTTACCTCCCCTGGTCCGGTTTTCTTTTTCCAGGAACGATGCGGCCTCAATGGCCGGCGGTTTCAGATGATCAAATTCAGGACCATGCATGAGCGCGCCGAAGAAGAGCGGCACGGCCTGGACCGGAACAACGAGATGGACGGGCCCGTGTTCAAGATAAAGGATGACCCCAGGATCACGCCTGTTGGCTGGTTTTTGCGCAGGACAAGCCTGGACGAACTGCCGCAGCTGATTAACGTGTTGCGGGGTGAGATGAGTCTGGTGGGGCCGCGGCCGCCGATTCCGGAAGAGGTGGAGCAGTACCGGCTCTGGCAGCGGCGGCGGCTTTCCATGAAGCCGGGCATAACCTGCATCTGGCAGGTGAGCGGCAGGAACGAGGTCTCCTTTGAGGAGTGGATGAACATGGATCTCGAGTATATTGACAACTGGTCCCTGGGGCTTGATTTCAAGATTTTGCTGCAGACCGTCAGGGAGGTGTTCAGGGGCGGCGGCTCCTGAAGGATCGGGCGCCGAATGTGGAAAGCGAAGCTATTCCCGGTCATGGAATCGGAACTATAACAGTGGGGTGTGCAATGAAGAATTTCCGGAGTGCGTTGAGTGTTGTCGTGATGATCCTGGTTTGTTCAGCCTCCCCGGTGCACGGCGCGGATCGGCAATCGGTCGAAGAGTTGTATATCAAGTCGGGTCTGGCCCGCCAGTTAGAGAGTGTCGGTCCTGCCTTATGGGCGGGGTACAGCGAATATTTCCGTTCCTCGGGAGGCCATTCCGGGCGGGAGAAAAAGGTGTACCGGGAGGTTGAGCGACTTCTGGCCGAGAGTTTTGATGTGCGCCGTATGCGGGAGACGCTGGTCGCCGGGCTGATGCTGGATATCCCGGACCGGGATATGGAGCGGATTCTTGCCTGGCTGAACTCTCCGGTCGGCAGGAAGATAACCGCGCTCGAAGAACATGCCTCATCCGGGGAGGGCATGCGGCAGGCTTTGGAGTATATCAGGAGTATAGAGAGAAAATCGGTTCCGGACTCCCGCCGTCGACTCGTTGAACGGCTGGACAGGGCCATGGATATCACCGCGACCACGGTTGACGTGACCCTGGCCATGCAGTTTGCCCTGGCCCTGACCATGGATGGCGTCGGCAGGAATATGAGTGAAGACCAGGTTGCCGAACGGTTTGAGAATTTTCGGCAAAACAGGAACGGGCAGGTGCCCGTGACAACCAGGAGGCAGGTCCTGGGCACCCTTCTCTATACCTATCAATCTCTGAGCGACGAGGAACTTGCCGGGTACCTGGATTTTATAGGTAGCGAGAGCGGGCAGGTCTACAGTCGGGTAACTTCGAAACACCTTCTCCAGGCACTGAACAACGCATCTTTTGAGTTTGCCCGGCGGGTTTCCGTCCTGTAGCGGTCATTCCGGAGAAATCCGGCCTGCCGAAACAAGCCTGTTTCGTGAGCTTTGTCGGATTCGCAAAAAGGCGGGAATCCGACGGAGCACCGTTGCAACGTGTTGCATGATCGTTTAACCCGCATATTGTACACACGCCCTGCTGCAAAGTCTGAGCATACAGAATCTTCAGCGCTTCTCCTGGAAATTGTTTTCGACATACCGCCGGTATGCCTGCAAACAATTCCCTGCCCGAAACGCTGAATCTCCGGCACGTTCAGGCTTTTTGCGGTGACCTTTGTGAAATATCCGGGTTAACGGGTTTGTACGGACTCCTCAGTTATTGACGCCTTCTGTCGTCACGAATTTGCACGAAACTTTAACTTGTTACAAATAGTAACTTGACAGTGTTACATGTCGTAAGTATATTAAATACAGATAGTTAAAAAATGTTTGCCGTGCCCGGCGAGAGGAGGAGACCATGAAGAAGTTAATAGCTCTAGGTATAACAGTTTTTTTCGTGTCTGTTTCCGGTGGCTATGCCGCATCTTCCTCCAGCCAGGGCGGGGCCGGGGACACACAGTCTTACACGGCCATCGTTCCCGGTATGGCGGCCATTGCGGAGTGGGTTGCCGAGTTTGCCGATACATACAGAAAACACGGCATCTACCAGGCGGTTGCCGAAGTTTTTGAAGAGGGGCTGACCCCTGAAGAGATCGCGGAAAATGCCCTGAGCGTGGAAGGTGTTAATCCACAGAATCTTGTAGCGGCCCTGTACTGTGCCGGAGCAAACCCCGAGGATGTCCGGGCGGCTTCAGAGGAAGTAGGCATTTCCGAGATGATTCTGGTCGCCGGTTTTGAGACAGCAAAAACCGTCTGCGGGGACGAGATCACCGATACCCAGGCGTACACTCCGGCGGGCCCCAGCTTTGCGGGAGTTCCCGGTGGCGGCGGCGGTGGCGGCAGGGTGTATGCCAGTCCGTCTGTTCCGGGTGTTTTTTGAGGGCACCTGGCACTGATCACCGGATTTTCGCGGAAACCAGGTATGTTATTCCCATGCGGTTCCTGAAAAGGGAACCGCTTTTTTTGTGCTTTTTCCCCTCCGTAATCGTGTAACCTGTCACAGGGTAAAATGAAAAAATGTATAAACCGCTTACGGAATCGTTCGTTCGAGGTTTTGGTTCTCCCGTTTTTCATAGGTGAGCGATATTTTTCTGCAGTAACAATTAGACATTATTGTATATTGTGTGATACTATCAAGATGTGAAAGGAAGTGGAGTTGAACCGAATTTTGCTGCCGTCGGGGAGATGTCTCATGAAGTTCTGTAGTGTGTTGTCAATACTTGTTGTTGGTGTCGGGTTATCCGTTTCCGCCCTGGCCTTTGAAGAGCCGCTTCCGGGCAGCTCGGGCGACAGTGGGGAGTCTCTCCTTCCTGAAGATGCAATTGGCGGGAGTGATACCGCTTCTGAAGCCTATGGAGTCGCCGGCGGTTATATTCATCCTTATCTGACCATTGCCGGTGAGTACACCGATAATCTGTACAATATCAATTACGATGAACGGTCCAACTTCCTGACCCGGATTTCACCGGGGATCTGGTTTGCCCTGCCCCGCACCAGGGAAGTTCCCATCACCATTACGCCTCATAACAGTTCCGCCGGTGGTCTGCAGCACGAGCTGGAAGAGTACGCCCGGGACGAATTCAACCGGTTCAATGCCTACCTGCTTGGCGGTCTTGATTTTGAGTTTTATTCGGAGAACTCCGACCTGAATACTACCAACGGACGCCTTGAGGGCTTGGCCCGCTACAACATGAAGAACGGGTTGTCTCTGCAGGTGCTGGACAGTTTTTCACGTGATATGGATATGCTGGATTTTCAAAGCGTGTTCACCCGGAGCCAGCGGTTGTACTACTCCAACCTGCTCGGTTTGACTGCTGACTGGGAGATCAGCGAGAGGCTCAGGGCCAAGGTCGGCTACGGCAACTTCTATCTCGATTATGACGAGAAAGCTGACGACTTCCTGGATCGAATGGATAACTCACTCAGCCTCCACGGCTACGTGAACTATACGGAGAAGTCGTCTTTTTTTGTTAACTATGATTATGTTGACGTCGCCTATGATGTCGAACCCTACCAGGTCAGGGACAATACCCAGCATTTTTTCTATATCGGCTGGGATTGGGCGTCGACAGAGAAAACCGATCTGCTGGTCAAGGTCGGCTACCAGGTAAAGGACTATAATGATAACTCTCTTTTTACGGAGGATCCCGACGGGTTCGCGTTTGAGCTGCAGGGGGAGCATGATTTTACCCAAAAGACCAAGCTGGTCACGGTCGTCAGCCGCAAAATGGAGGAGACGGATTCGTATGTCGCCTCCGGCAAGACCGTCCTGGCTTTCCGGGTTCGTTTTCTGCACGAGTTCAGCGAACGGTTGACCGGCCAGATTGATTTTGAATATAATAACGCCGACTATGACCAGATTGTTCCGCAAGAGAGAGAAGATGACGAGTTTTTTATCAGGCCCGGCGTGCAGTATGTCTTTAACGACTGGTTCATGGGAGAGATCGCCTATTCATATGATACACGGAATTCAACCGACGATCAGTTCGATTTCAACACCAATACGTTGTACCTGCTGCTCAATTTTGCATTGTAGTCCCGGCGTCAGCAGCCACGTGGATCCGGAAACGGTTGGGAAACGGCCTCTCCGGCCCTGGAAGAGTTGAAACAGCAGGGAGGCGAACCGGTGAACTATTTTGTAACGGTACTGATTGTACTGTCCCTCTTGCTGTGCGCTTTTTCCCCTGCCTCGGCGGATGATTATGTTGTCGGGCCCGGCGATGTTTTACGGGTTACGGTTTTTGAGCATGAAAACCTGGGAACGGTTGATCGGATCACCGAGAATGGCTTTATGACGGTTCCGTTGCTGGGCCCTGTTCAGGTCGGTGGTTTGACAGTGTCCGGGGTGTCCGGCAGGATTTCGGAACTTCTGGCAGATGGTTACCTTGTCAACCCCATGGTGAATGTCTTTGTGGAGGAGTTCCGCAGCAAGACCGCGGTTGTTCTGGGACATGTCAACACCCCCGGGCTTCTTGAACTGCGGGGCCCAACCACTTTGCTCCAGGTTTTGTCCAAGGCCGGAGGCCTGAAAGAGAACAGCGGCGACACGGTTACCATCAAAAGGACCGAGGGCGGAGAGCAGAAGGTTATTGTGGTTGATCTTGTGTCACTGCTCGAGGGCGGCGTGCTTGCCAACAATGTTTCCATCCACGACGGGGATACGGTTTTTGTCGCCAAGGGTGGGATGTGCTACGTGACCGGCGAGGTCGAATCTCCCGGAGCCTATCCCTGCAAGGATGAACCAACGGTCCTGAAACTTATCGCGTTGGCCGGCGGCTTTACGGGCAAGGCTGCCAAAAGCAGTGTCAATATCGTCCGGGTCGTTGACGGGAAAAAAACTATCTTGAAGAAGGTTGACCTGCAGCTGTCGCTGTTGCCGGATGATGTTATCGTGGTCCCGGAAGGCTTCTGGTAGTGGCTGCCGGAAGCTCATTTCAGACGGTTTCCGTGACACGGGACTGACTCAACCAATGCCGGATATTTCCTGAGATGCAAGAACATCAGAATGTTTCAGCCGATTCCGTGGTCAGGAGAGATATCCATCTTCGGGACTACATCGCGGTTCTGCGGAAACGTCGCGCAACGGTTTTTACCTTCCTGGTCATAACGGTCCTGCTCGTCATTGTCGTTTCCTTTTCCATGACGCCGATGTATACGGCATCCACCCAGGTTCTGATCGAGGAAAACTACGGCAGCGGCAATATTGAGGGCACATATGCCTACAGGCGGTATGACCCGGCATTCCTGAATACGCAATTCAAGATAATAACAAGCGCCAATGTTGTTGAGCGGGTTGTCGACAACCTGAAACTGGATACGAAGTATAAATCATATTTTATAGATGAGAAAAACAGGCTGGAGGTCCTGGCTGGTTCACTGAAACGGAAAATGACCTCGCTCTTTTCGCCGACCGCTTCGACCGTCAGCCCGGACGGGAACGGTCAGGAGGATGAAAATTTCCTGGATCGAAAGGAAGAGATGAGCGACAGGGATGCGATAGTCAACGCTATCCGGGAACATCTTGAAATTGATCCGGAAAAAGAAACACGGATAGTCAATATTTTTTACAGCCACAAGGTTCCCGCCCTTGCCAAACTCATCGTGGAGGCTCTGATCGGCGCCTATAAAGAGGAACTTCAGGAGATCAAGCACAGCTCCAGCAGTGATACCTTGAAGTGGATGACGAAAAAGGCCGAAGAGGAGCGCCGCAAACTTGAGGAATCAGAGCTGGCTCTCCAGGAGTACATGCGTGAGAATGATATTATTACGGTGGAAAACAAGCTGGTTATATATCCCCAGAAACTCTCCGAGTTCAGCTCCCAGCTTTCAACGGTCCAGGCGGAGAGGAAAAAACTTGAGTCAAGGTACAATCAGATAAAGAGGGCCCTGGAGGAGTCCCGTGATCTTGAAACGATTCCGGTTTTTGCCGAGAACCTGGTTTTGCAGGCGTTGCGGGAAAAGATTTACGCGGCCGAGCAGAACATCAAGCAGTTGTCCAAGGTCTACGGTTACAAGAATCCCGTGATGATCAGGGCCAAGGAAAAGCTCAATAGTCTTCAGAAAGAACGCAAGGCAGAAGTGCGGC
The DNA here is from genome assembly GCA_024278495.1 of Deltaproteobacteria bacterium. GTDB lineage: Bacteria > Desulfobacterota > Desulfobulbia > Desulfobulbales > Desulfobulbaceae > UBA10518. Next base: position 6,246 of record JAJRTB010000076.1, on the reverse strand, counting down.
GAATCATTGAGTCCACGAGGAACGCCTATGAACTGGCCGTATCCCAGGAAAAGAACATTTCCGACCTGCTGCGTGCGACAAAGAACGAGCTGCTCAACCTGAACGAGAAGTTTGTTCAATATTCCATTATGCAAAGAGAGGTCAACACCAACTCGATTCTCTACGACACCCTGACCGCGAGTTTGAAAAAGGCAAGCGTCACCCGGCAGTCACAGAGCGTGAATGTCTGGGTCGTGAAGGGGGCCCGGGTTCCCCCGTATCCGTCCAGGCCCAGGAAGCTGCTGTACGTGGTGACCGGCATGGTTTTCGGCCTTTTGGGCGGGGTCGGGCTGGCGTTCTTTTTGGAATATCTCGACAATACGGTCGAAACGCCGGAGGATATTGAAAAACGCTTTGGCCTGACGGTTCTTGGGGCCATTGAAGAGTTACGGGAAAAGGATCTGTCCATTGAGACTTTTGTCAAGGATGAGCCCCTCTCGCCTTTTGCGGAGAGTTACCGGCTTATCCGTTCCAGTATTCTGCTCTCGTCGGCCGGTCGGCCGCCGCGCAGAATACTGTTCACCAGCATGGCTCCCTCGGAAGGCAAGACCTCGACAACGGTCAATGTCGCCCGGGTTCTGGCGCAATCCGACAAAAAAGTGCTTATAATTGACTGTGACATGCGGCGGCCCCGGCAGCATTCTCTTTTTGCCATTCCCAACACGGCAGGTTTGAGCACGTACCTCACGGGCAATGCCGGCGAAAATATTGTTCAGAGGGTTCCGGGCGAAGAGCTGTCCCTCATAACAGCGGGTCCGACCCCTCCGAACCCCGCCGAATTACTGGACTCGGAGAGGATGAAAGGGTTGCTTGAGAACATGTCTGAGATGTTTGATTTTGTCCTGCTTGATTCTCCTCCGGTCCAGAGCGTGACCGACAGCCTGACCTTGAGCACCCTGGTCGACGGAACCGTGCTGGTCGTCCGGGCGGGCGTAACCACCTATGATATGGTGGCAAGCGGCCTGCGGACATTGCGAACGGTCAACGCGCACATACTGGGTGTTGTCTTGAACGGAACAGGCCGGGTGACAGGGGGGGAAGGCTATTATCATGGGTATTACACCTACTACAGTACGGACGGACGAAAAGAAACGTGAGGGCTTGACGTATCATCCTGTTGCCCCGGTCGTGTCCGTGGGTGATCGTTACTGATATGTTCCGGGCCGCCTTTTTTTTCCTTGCCGCCACATTGATCTTCGCTCCCCTGGCCTTTGGGGCTGCGGAACCCTGGTCCATGATGGTTGTGCAGTTGCTGACGGGCTGCGGCTGCCTCTGCCTGGCGTGGTCTTGGGGCCGGGGGGACGGCAGATCGTTGTACAGGGTACCGGGCGTGCTGCCGCTTATTCTCCTGCTTCTCTGGATATTTCTGCAGTGTGTTCCCCTGCCGGTGACTTTCGTTCGGACATTCGCCCCGTCTGTATATGAGGTGTACCGTCCTGTTCTGGAAATTTCCGGACACGACCTGCTGATGCCGTTAACCGTGAACCAGAGGGCAACCCTTTTTGAGGGAATGCGCATTGCGACCTATGTCCTGTTGTACATACTCACGGTTCAGATTTTAAGCAGCGGCAGGTATCTCAGGAAAACGGTTTGGATTGTTGCCTGGCTTGCCATTGGTATCGCTTTTCTGGCAATTATCCAGAAGTTTACCTCTCCGGACAGAATTTACTGGTTCAGGGCGACGCCTCCAAATGCCGGGACCGTCGGTCCATGGGTGTACCATAACCATTATGCCGGTTTCATGGAAATGGTTCTGCCGCTTGTTCTGGCCCTGTTTTTCTTTTATCGCCCCACGGTTGACCCGGACAGGCCTCTGCGTAACAGGGTCGCCGCGCTGTTCAGCTCGTCCGGCAGTGATCTCCATTTTCTCCTGGGTTTTGGCGCGATAGTTATCGTGGCCTCGGTTTTTGTCTCTCTTTCGAGGGGGGGCATAATCAGCCTTGGTCTTGCGTCGGTTTTTTTTCTGGTTGTCGTGCCGCGCAGGGTGTTGCGGACCCGGTTGCCAACGTATGCCTTTCTGCTCACCGGCGCCGTCCTGCTGGTCACCTGGTTCGGCTGGGGGAACGTTGCGGCCAAGTTCGGCGCCGTGTTGAGTCGGACCGGAGGAATTGAGGATGTCCGGCTGGTGGTGTGGCGAGACTCCGTTCGAATCATCAGTGACTTTCTTCTGACCGGGACGGGGTTCGCGACATTTTTTCACGTGTACCCTCTCTACACAACCCTGACGACCGGGTTCGTCATTGATCACGCGCATAACGATTATCTCGAATTATTGACAGACGGCGGCCTGATAGGCTTTTCGCTGGCGGCCTGGTTTGTCCTGGCGGTTCTTCGGGAGGGGTGGAGCAAGATAGGGATCAGGCGGGACCGCTATGCCGTTTTTCTTTCGGTCGGCGCCATGACTGGTATTATCGCCATCCTTCTGCACGGCGTGACTGATTTTAATATGCGTAACGGCGCCAACGGCCTCTACTTTTTTTTCCTCTGCGGCCTGCTGGTTTCAGCCGGTAATACCAGATTGTACTATCGGACCAGGCCGACGCTCCTTGCCGGGGCCGGGGCCGGATCGGGAAAGGTTTTGCTTGCGGCCGGGTTTCTTCTTGCGGCCACGGCTCTCCTTGTCCGGGGTGGAGGCATTGTTGCCGGGGTTGGCTATGCCGGGATTGCCGACACGTATTTGAGCGGAAAACTGAACAGGGAGAAACTCGAACGTGTTGCCGCCACTGCCCGGCGCGCCGGCCGGTACGACCCCCTGGAGGGAAAATATTCGTTTGCGCTGGGCAGCGCCCTGATTTTTCTCAAGCAGCCTGAAGGGGCCATGACCTCTTTTATGCAGGCAGCCAGAAAGGATCCTCTTTCCGGAGTATTTCTGCAACGGCTCGCTCTTGTCCTGGCTTCGACCGACCGGGCCGCGGCAGAGGAACTCATGCACACAGCCTATGCCAGGGCCCTGAATAAAGAGTACCTTGTTCTCACCTGGGCCGACTGGTTGTTATCCATGAATGAACGTGACAAGGCTGTCACGATGCTCGGCAAGGTGTTTGCGGACAACCCTCTGCTGACTGAGAAGTTTTTGCCGATCCTGTCCAGGTACTCTTTTGATCGCGAAGAGGTGACGGCGATGCTGCCTGACTCTGTCAGTTCATGGTATCATTACGGTGCGCTGCTGGAAAAGCGCGGCGACCTGGAAGGCGCTGAATTCTATCGGACCCGGGCTTTGGATTTCCTGGACGCGGAGGAGATGATTCAGCCATGGTTTTTCAGCCAGCTCTACCGTTTTTATCTGCGCCGAAGCGAGGAAGACAAGGCGGTTGCCGTCTTGCGCCGGGCCATAGAAGTGTTACCCGATGAACCGTCTTTTCATGTGTACCTTGGTGATTACTACCGGGCAGCGGGAATCAGATACCGGGCCCGGGAAGAGTATGAGCAGGCATTACTGCTGGAACCGGCTGACGACAGGGTGCGGAGAAAACTGGAGAAGCTGACCGGTAAACGCTAACCTAATCAGTCACGTGTCGTTCCGCGAACTGGGCCATCAGTTCGTGGATCTTGTAGGGCGGCCTGACTTCAAAATACTGGTCGGCAACCGCGTGTCCTACCTCATGGGCCAGGACCCGCAGTCTGGTGTCGTCGGCCGAGATGTAGATTGTGTTTTCGGACAGCGAGTAATAGGCTATGTTCTTCTGTTTTTTTCCGTATTTTTTTTTGTACATGTCTGCCACGTCACCGGCATCGGGCAGAACCACCAGGGTGATATGGAGCTTGTCCGGAAACATGTCGAGGACGACCTGGACCTTTTCCATAATGATGTCAACCTTGGCCAGGACCTCGTCTTCCACGGTCTCCACGTTTTTTGTGCGCATCATGGCGGAAAGCTTGCGGCCGATGATCAGCTTGTCGTTGAATTCGCGCAGCACCCGTTTGTCGTCGTAACGCAGGGTTACGTATCTGCTTTTTGGCTCACCGGCGCCGGCCGGCTGATACTGGAGAAAAACCCACAGCAGCGCCAGAATAATATGGGGTGCGGGGGAATTATTCATCCAGCAGGGTAAAGGAGGCAGTCACTTTGCGGATCGCGTCGGCATGGTGGCGCAGTTTTTCCGCGTGTTCCGGTGTCGTGTCCTGATTCATTGCCGCGACCGTCTGTTCTATTGCCCTGGCGTGTTTGTCAATTTCCCTGAGTCGGGCGGAGAGTTGCCTGTTGAACGTGTTCAACAGGTCGGCAAGGGTGTTTCCTTCATCACGGGATCGTAAATGGATGGTGTCGGTCAGGTCACCCCCGAGCATGTGTGCCAGGGCCTTTTCAAAGCGGAACTGGGGGCCGGCAATACGGTGGCTGACCAGCAGCGCCGCCAGGATCAGCAGGCTGCCGCCGATGATGATGAAAACCCAGTTGGCCGCCAGAACATTTTTCAGCAGCATGACCGGGGTCCGTCCTATCTGCAGATGGTTGTTTTCGTAGCTCATGGTTATGCTGCCGGCTGAGAACAGCCCGAGGATAACCGTAAACAGAACAATGCTGCCGATGGCAAAGAGGAAGACGCCCAGGATCATCCGGCCCTGGAAATCCTTCTTGATGAAGTAGTTGCGTCGCTTGAATTTTCCGCTCATGATTCTTGGCTCCCGTCAGGCATGGTAATGGCTGCCTGGTCCCGCAGTTTCCTGATCCAGGCCCGCAGTGTTTTTTCTTTTTTGTAGCTGGTAATGCGTTTTTTGATGAATTCCCGGTTCCCGTGGAACGGCTCCGGATTCAGGGCGGGTTCAATTTTGTCCAGGCGGAAGGAAACGATGTCGTTGCCGGTGTAGAAATCCGTCACCATTTCGCCCACCTCCATGTTGCCCAGCAGGAGCTTGAGCGAATCGGCCATGTCGTCAAAGAGTACGGATTTCCGCCCGGCGCTTTGCTCGGAGCTTTCCGCCCCGTTGGCGGGCAGCCTGGTAAAGGTGAAAATCTTACCGTGGTTGGAGATGTAGCGGTCCACCTCTTCCTCGGTCGCCGTAATATTCATCTCGCGAAACTGCCTGTCGATTAAAATTTTGATCAGGGACTGCTCATAGTATTCCTGAACCGCGGCCCGGAAGGCCGGTTCCTTGTCAATCCCCAACCTCTGGGCTTCCTGAATGAGCAACTGGTTTATAATGATTGTGTCCAGGATCGCCTGGTCATCCTTGCTGTGATACCCGCGCAGATTTTTTTTCTGCTCCAGGACGGTTTTGGGAATGACCCGGCCGTTAACGGTGACCAGGATGTCGTTCTGGGCGCCCTTTTTTTCCGGCCACAGGTACAGTATGGTAAGCGCTGTGATCGCAAGGACAATGACAAGGACAGTAACGAGATATTTCATGGGCTCTCTGGACAGGCACAGGTTACGTAAAAAGTCACGGGTTCGATAATATGTGATCGGACGGTTCATGTGACCGGCCGGAATACGTTCACGGGATGCAGGGTAAGTATATTATCCGGCCTCGCGCGATGAAAAGCAAGGAATTATGATGTAATTCGTCACAGGCACCGCATCTTCGCACAGGCGCTCTTGCCCGCATATCCGGCTAGAGCGGCCAGGAACGCCCGCACGAATCTGTTCCACCTGTGCCAGGTTACAATGGTCGGATTCGCAAAAAGACTCGAATCCGATCATTATATGGATGCCCGTCTCTTCAAATGGCCGTTATTCCATACGGTTCCAGCAGCTTCCAGTTCGGACGAAGCATCCGTTGTCCTTGTAAAAAAATGTTTCTGCTGGTACTTTACAGCTATCTGGTCACGGGTTGATAACTGTGCGTCCTCACATGCTGAAAACTTGTAATTGATCTCAGGTGCGTCAGATTTGTTCAGTCACACCTGTTCGCTATAACCTCTCTATGCGGACAGGTGTGACCGGATAAAGATCGCGTGCCTGTTATCAATTACCTTTACAGGTAAGCGTTACTGACTTGGGCAAGAGGTAACAGGCATGATTTTTGTTCCCCGGTTTTCGCCAAAAGGTGAATTTTTTACGGCGGGTTCTCTTTTCTTTCTCCTGCGTCGGGTCCTTCCCGCAAGGGAAACGGCGCTATGAACAGGGATGACAAGCTCACAGATGTCCTGGGGACGCTGCATAAGCTGACTTCCGCCATTTTCAGCGACGCTATCCAGCGCAAGCTGATCCTGGATAACCTGACCGAGGCTGTTTTTACCGTTGACAGGGAGCTTGTTGTCACCTCGTT